>NZ_AUFD01000009.1:0-234323 GCF_000426325.1 Streptomyces sp. CNS606 | reverse complement strand
GACGGCTCGGCCGGTCCGGTGGTGGAGGGGTTGCGGCTGTCGGCGGAGGCGGTGCCGGCCTCGGAGCGGGCGAAGGAGCGGCCGCGGGCGGCTGCGGCGTTCTCCGCGACGGTGTTCGCGACCCGTGAGGGTCTGGTGGGGCACACCACGGCCAACGGTCATGTCATCCAGCCCGACGACCACTTCGTGGCGCTGCCCTCGCGGCGGGGCCTGTCCCCCAAGGGCAGCCACGAGTACTCGGTGCGGGTGTGCGGCCCGGCGCGCTGCGAGACGGCCCCGGTGTGGGACGTCGGCCCGTGGAACACCAAGGACGACTACTGGAACCCGTCCTCCGTGCGGGAGATGTGGAAGGACCTGCCGCAGGGCAGGCCCGAAGCGCAGGCCGCCTACCAGGACAACTACAACGGCGGCGCCGACGAGTTCGGCCGCCAGGTCGCCAACCCGGCGGGCATCGACCTCGCCGACGGCACCTTCTACAACGTCGGCCTCAACAACAACGGCTGGGTCACCGTCACCTACCTCTGGACCGACGGCGGAGGCGGCACCCCTCAGCTGAGCTTCCCCTCCTACAGCACCCTGCGCGACGGCTCCAGCGGCCCGCAGGTGAGCGCCGCCCAGCACCTGCTGAACACGAACGGATTCGACGCGGGCGCCGTCGACGGCGCCTTCGGGCCGAACACCGCGAGTGCCGTGCGCGCCTTCCAGCAGAGCCGGAGCCTGTCCGTCGACGGCGTGGTCGGCCCCAAGACCTGGACCGCGCTGCTCTCCGCAGGCAGCAAGCCCACGCTGCGGCAGGGCGACAGCGGCGCGTCGGTGGAGCGGCTCCAGCGCGCACTGACGGCCGCACTCGGACGCACCGTGGACGCCGACGGCGCCTTCGGACCGAACACCGACGACGCGGTCCGCGACTACCAGAGCAGCCGCGGACTCGGGGTCGACGGGATCGTCGGCAGCGGGACGTGGGGCGCCCTGCAAGCCGGCAGGTGACCGCCGCCCGGCCGCAGGCCCTCACGCCTGCGGCCGGGCCCCGGCACACCGGGCGGTCCACCGGGACGGCGCCCATACAGCTGACGCTGTACCAGCGGCGCGGCTGGACCCCGTCGATGACGTGCCGTAACCATGGGACTCCGGAGTGGGTTGACGGAGTACCGGGCAGGGCACGGAGAGGCGGGGCCGCGATGGGGACGATCGACCACTGCACCACCAGTGCGTCGGAGCTGTCGGACAGCCTCAGGACCTTCGGCGCGGTGCTGAAGGCGCTGCGCGACGAAGCACGCCTCACCCAGGAGGAGTTCGCACCCCGGGTCAGCTACTCCTCCGCCTACATCGCGAAGATCGAGCAGGGGAAGCGGTTCCCGCCGAGGGAGTTGGTGGAGCGCTCGGAGGACGTGCTCGGCCCCCTCGCCGCCCGGGTCCTCGCCGCCGCCGCGCGCAGCCTCACCCGCCGAGTGGGACTGGCCTCGTGGTTCCAGCACTGGGCGGCGATCGAGGAGGAGGCGGTGTCCCTCTACGCGTACGAGTGCCGCGTCGTGCCGGGTCTCCTGCAACCGGAGGAGTACATCCGGGCACTCTTCCGGCGGCACCTGCCCCCGCTCAGCGACGAACAGTCCGAACAGCAGGTGGCCGGTCGGCTCGCACGGCAGAGTCACTTGACCGAGCGGCCCAACACCGAGTTCTGCTTCATCATCGAGGAGGCGCTTCTCCGGCGCGGATTCGGCGGCCCCGAAGTCACGAAGGCACTGCTCGACCACCTCCTGGCACAAGGGCGACTGCGCAACGTCGAGATCCAGATGATGCCGATCGAGCAACCCGAACACTCGGGCTTCGAAGGGCCGATGTACCTCGCGGAGACGCCGGACAGCCGATGGGTGGGTTACGTCGAAGGCCATGAGGCGAGCATGCTGATCACCTCTCCCAAGGCATCGAGCGCCATGCTTCGTCGCTATGGAAGGATGCGTTCACAGGCTCTGAGCCACCAGGACACCGCGAGCCTGCTGGAACAGATGCGAGGAGCGCTATGAGCACGACCGAACCGGTCTGGGTCAAGAGCAGCTACAGCGGCGGTGGCGGCGACAACTGCGTAGAGGTCGCCGCGGCGGAGTCCGCCGTTCTCGTGCGGGACTCCAAGGACACGGATCTCCCTGCCCTGACGGTCTCCGGCGACGCCTGGGCGGCCTTCACGGCGCAGGTCGCGGCCCGCGTGCCGTAGTCCGTTCGTCCGGGAGTCCCCCGGAACGCCCACACCTCGGCGTGTACATGTCCGCAGAGGGGGAAGTGGACCGCTGCCGCCGACGTGACACGAAGGCGGGCGGCGCGAGGGCGTGAAGGGGGACTTCGTGCGCTTCGGCATCCTGGGGCCGGTGGAGATCCGGCGCGACGGGGCCAGACAGCGGCTCCGCTCCGGTCGTGAACGGTCCCTGCTCGGGCTGCTCCTGCTGCACCCCGGACGCGTCTTCACGCCCGCCCGGCTCGTCGACCTGCTGTGGACGGACCCGCCCGACAGCGCACGCGCCCAGGTCTACAACCTGGTCAGCAGACTGCGGCAGCACCTCTCCGACCCGCGCGGCGCGATGCTGCGGACCGCCGACGGCGGCTACCTGCTCGACCCGGGAACGCGTCCGGTGGACCTGCTGGAGTTCCGGGCGGCGAGCACGGCCGGGCGGAAGGCGGCCGCGGTCGGCGAAGCAGCCGACGCCGCCGAGCAGTTCGCCGCCGCCCTGGACTGCTGGCGGGGCACCGCGCTGGGAGGGTGCACCGAACCGTTCGCGGAGGCCGCCCGGCGCGACCTGGACGAGGAACGCCATCGCGCCCTGGAGGGCCTGGCCGACGCACAACTCGACCTCGGCCGGTACGCACAGGTCCTCGCCACCGTCGGCCCGCTGCTCTCGGACCACCCGCACCGGGAGGACCTTTACCGGCGACAGATGCTCGCCCTCGCCGCGATGGGCCGGACCGCCGACGCCCTCGCCACGTACCGGCGGGCGTACCGGCGGCTGGAGGAGGACCTCGGGGTCGAACCGGGCGTGCGACTGCGGGAGCTGCACCAGGAGGTGCTGCGCGGCGCGGCCGTCGTACCGGGCGCGGGCGCCGGGCCGGAGCAGGGCGCGCGGACCCGCACCTCGCCTGGGCCGCCGCAGCCGCCTGCGCGACGAGCGGACGGACCGGAGCCCGCCACGCCGCGGGCCGAGGCGCTGACCGGACCTCCGCCGCGCCAACTGCCGCCCGCGTCCGGGGTGTTGTCCGGCCGCGAGGGACTACTGGCGTACGCCCGGCAGGCGTTGCGGGAGGACGCCACCGTGCCCGTCGTCGTGCTGAGCGGCCAGGGCGGCGCCGGGAAGACCGCGCTGGCGCTGCGTACCGGGCACGCGCTGCACGAGGAGTTCCCCGACGGCCAGCTCTACGCGGACCTGCGCGGCGCGCAGCCGGAGCCCGCCGACCCGCACGAGGTGGCCGCCGCCTTCCTGCGCGGACTGGGCGTGGACGGGCAGGACGTCCCGGCGGGCACCGGCGAACGGACCGCCGCCCTCCGCACCCGCCTGGCCGGGCGACGGCTGCTGCTGGTGCTGGACGACGCGCGGGACGAGGCGCAGGTGCGGCCGCTGCTGCCCGGCACGCCGGGCTGCGCGGTGCTGGTGACCTCGCGGCGCCGTCTCACCGGGCTGGCCGACGCCGTCGCGCTCGACGTCGGCACCCTGGACCCGGCGGACTCGCGCGCTCTGCTGGCCCGCCTGGTGGGGCCCGAACGCGTGGCGGCGGAGCCGGATGCCGCCGGGGACGTGGCGGAGCTGTGCGGGCACCTGCCGCTGGCGCTCCGCATCGCGGGCGCACGGCTCGCGGCGCGCCGGGACTGGACGCTCGGCCGGTTCCGTGACCGGCTGGCCGGACACCGTCAGCGGCTGGACCAGCTGAGCACGGGCGACCTGGACGTACGGGCGGGCATCGCGCTGAGCTACCGGGCGCTGCCTCCGGTGCTCCGGGCGGCGCTGCGCCGCCTGGGGCTGCTGGCGGCGCAGAGCGTGCCGGGGTGGGTGGTGGGCGCGCTGGCCGGACAGGACTTCGCGGACGACGACCTGCTGCCCGACCAGCTCGTCGACCGGCACCTGCTGCGGACGGCCGGGACGGACGCGGCCGGACAGCCGCGGTTCCGGCTGCACGACCTGGTGCACGACTTCGCGTACGAACGCGCCGTGGCCGAGGACCCGCCCGCCGAACGGGAGGCGGCCGTCGGGCGGGTGCTGCGCCACTGGCTGCTGCTGGCCTCCCGGGCGGCCGGGCGGCTCGGGCACGGCGGGGTGCTCGACGCGGTCGCCACCGGCGGCGAGACGCTGCCCGCCGAGGCGTCCGAGGCCGTGCGGGAGCATCCGGCGGCCTGGTTCGCGGCCGAGCGGGCGAACCTGGCCGACGCGGTACGCCTCGCCTGCCGGCTGCGGCTGCCCGCCCTCGCCACGGACCTGGCCCTGCAGCTCGACGGCTACCTGATCATCCGCTTCCACGAGGCGGAGCGGGAGGCCGCGCTGCGGGCGGCCATCGACGCCTGGGGCGGTGAGCCCGCCGGGGACCGGCGGCTGTCCCGGCTCCATTTCGCGCTGTGCTGGGCGATGTTCCAGCAGGACCGGTACGCCGAGCTGGGCGAGGCGGCCCGCCGCTGCTGGGAGGTGGCCACCGACCTCGGCGACCCGGAGGTGGTCGCCGACGCGGCGTGGCAGGTGGGGCGCGCGACGGCGCTCCAGGGACGGCTGGCGGACGCGGCGGCGTACTACGAGAGTTCGGCGCGCGACGCGGAACGCCTCGGCCTGTCGGACCGCGCCCAGGTGTACGCCCGCACGGGGCTGGCCAACGCCCTCGCGGACCTGGGTGACGCGGGTGCGGCGACCGGCCACTACCGGCGGGCCCTGCACCGGCACGATGCGGCGGACCGCACCCGGGTGGTGGTGCTGCTGCGGTTCGCGGAGGCGCTGGCGGACCGGGGCGAGACCGCCGGGGCGCTGGAGTCGCTGACCGAGGCCGCCCGGATCGTGTCAGGCATCGGCGACGAGGTCGGCGCGGCGCACGTGGAACGGGTGCGCGGCCAGGTGGACCTGGCCGCGCGGGACTGGGCCCGGGCCCGGGAACGCCTGGAGGCGGCGCTGGCCACGCTGCGGCGGAACCGCGAGCGGTCGGGCACGGCGCTGGTGCTGCGGAGCCTGGCGGACGCGGCGATCGGCGCGGGCGAGGCGTCGGCCGCGCGGGACCGGCTGCGGGAGGCGTCGGCGGTGTTCGGCCGGATGGCGGCACCGGTGGAGGTGGCGCGCACCGAGGCCCGGCTCGCCGTGACCCTGCGGCTGGCCGGCGACGTGGCCGGCGCCGAGGACCACGCCGGGGCGTACCGGCGGGTGCTGCACGGGCTGGGGCTGACGCCCGCCTGCCTGCGGCTGCCGGAGCACGTGCGCCGCCTGCCGCCGCTCACGGAGGAGGCCGTCTGACGCGCCGGTGCCCGGCGAGGGCCCGGGCACGGCACGGGTGGGGCGCCTCCCGTGCCGTGCCGGGCTGGGTCAGAACGCCTCGTTGCGGAAGCCGTGCCGGGCGACGCGTGCGAGCATCGTCCGCCAGGAGTCGATGCTGGCGTGCGGGTTGCCCTCGATGCTCAGGCGGTTGCGCGCACGGTTGAACCACTTCTCCGTCTGCGGTCCCCAGACGCCGTCCACCGCGATGCCCGCGCCCATGAAGTTGTTGGACATGGCTTGGACGAACTTGGTGTCGCTGCTGGAGCCCTTGGAGCACTTGGTGGGCAGCCCGCCGAAGTCGGCGTGGATGTGGTCGCGGTGGTCGGCGTTGTACCAGCCGTCGAGCACGTACCGGAAGCGGCGGCGGCAGGTGGCGTCGACCGCGAGGTAGCGGCGGCGGCGGGTGCGGTCGCCGGCGTGGTGGCCGTCCAGCGGGGACGACTGGCGTCCGCCGCCCCAGCGGACCAGGTCCAGGTCCATCGCGGTGCCGTTGCCGTGCTGGCCGCTGCGGTTGACGTAGAAGCCCGCCGAGACGAGGAACTTGACGTTGCCGAAGCCGCCGTCCTCGGACAGCCGGCGCAGGTCGCGGATCCACACCACCAGGCGGTCGTAGAAGGCGGGGGTGCAGCGCCAGTCGCGCAGGGTGGTGTTCCCGCGGTTGCCGCGCCAGTAGTAGACGGGCGTGCCGTCGATCCTGCTGAACGTCTTCAGCGCCATCAGCGACGCCGACGCCGGGGGCTGCATCTCGGCCGGCAGCGGGGCGAACGCGGGCTCCTCGGCCGCGTAGGCGGTTCCCGAGGTGTTCGCCAGCATCGCCGCGGTGGTGGCCGCGCCGACCCCGCCGAGGAAGAGCCGGCGGTCGATGCGCGAGGTGACGTCCTTGTCGGGGCGGGCGTCCGTGCCGGGGTGGCCGACGGGTCTGTCCTGTGGCTCCTGCATGGTGTGCTCCTCCGCAGTGGTCTCCGCGTGATGTGGGGCGGTGGCACTGCGATGGTGAGCGGCAGGTCTCCTTTCCGGCTCATTTCCGTCTCACTCGGCGGAGGCGCAGGTCGGAGGGGCTTCACGGCCGGGACTCACGGCCGTGCCGGGACGTCTTCCCCGGCGCGCGATGAGTTTTCCGCGGGGCGGCCGTCTCTACCTGTGCCGGGCCCGTCCGGGGCCGGGCAGCGCAGGAGAGAGGGCGTCCACCATGAGCAAGATGATCTTCGTGAACCTCCCGGTGAAGGACCTGAACCGGTCCGTGGAGTTCTTCGGCAGGCTGGGCTTCACCTTCAACAAGCAGTTCACCGACGAGAACGCCACCGCGATGGAGATCGACAAGGACAACGGGATCTTCGCGATGCTGCTGGTCGAGCCCTTCTTCAAGGGCTTCACCAAGAAGGAGATCGCCGACGCGACGAAGACCACCGAGGCGATCGTGGCGCTGGGGCTGGAGAGCCGCGCCGCGGTCGACGAACTCGCCGACAAGGCCCTGGCGAGCGGCGGCAGCCCGGCGAACGAGCCGATGGACGAGGGGTACATGTACGGCCGCAGCTTCCAGGACCCGGACGGCCACCAGTGGGAGGTCATGTGGATGGACCCGGCCGCCGTGGAGCCGAGCTGACGCGCGGGCGGCCCCGGCGGGCGCAGCGCCGGGACGTTGGCGGAGCGACGGCCGGTGCCGGCCGGGGCGGGGCCCCGGCCGGCAGCACGGGCCGTCAGTCGAGGACGGCGATGCCGTCCAGTTCGACCAGCGCCTCCTCGTCCCACAGCCGCACGACGCCGATCAGCGCCATCGCCGGGTAGTCGCGCCCGGCCAGCTCCCGCCAGATGCGGCCGAGTTCGCGGGCGTGGGCGCGGTAGGCGCCGACGTCGGTGGTGTAGACGGTGACGCGGGTCAGGCCGGCGGGCGTGCCGCCGGAGGCGCGCAGCGCCGTGAGGAGGTTGCCGAGGGCCTGCCGGAACTGCGCGGGCAGGTCGTCCCCGGTGATCCTCCCCGTGCCGTCCAGGGCGGTCTGTCCGGCGAGGAACACCAGGCGGGAGCCGGTGACGGCCACGGCGTGCGAGAAGCCGGTGGGCGGCGCCAGCTCGCCGGGGTTCACACGTTCGAGTGTCATGCGTAGAGCTCCTTGGCGATGATCGAGCGCTGTACCTCGGTCGCACCCTCGTAGATGCGCGGAGCACGCACCTCGCGGTACAGGTGTTCCAGGAGATGTCCGTGCTGAAGGGCGGCGGCGCCATGGATCTGGACGGCGGTGTCCACGG
The DNA here is from genome assembly GCF_000426325.1 of Streptomyces sp. CNS606. Classification (NCBI taxonomy): domain Bacteria; kingdom Bacillati; phylum Actinomycetota; class Actinomycetes; order Kitasatosporales; family Streptomycetaceae; genus Streptomyces; species Streptomyces sp. CNS606. The sequence goes on along the minus strand of NZ_AUFD01000009.1, from coordinate 226,596 downwards.
CGTACTGGGCGGTCTCGGTGGCCAGCAGTTTCGCCATCGCCGCCCGGCGCGCGATGCCCTCCTCGCCGCGGTCGTACGCGGCCGCGGCTGCGTACACCAGCAGCCGTGCCGCCTCGATCCGGGTGGCCATCTCGGCGAGCTGGTGGGACACGGCCTGGAGTTCGCGCAGCGCCCCGCCGAAGGCGGTACGGCTGCCGGCGTGCGCGACCGCGGCGTCCAGCGCGGACTGCGCCATGCCCACCGCGAACGCCCCCACGCTGGGGCGGAAGAGGTTGAGGGTCCGCATGGCGACGCCGAAGCCCTCGTCGACCGTGCCCAGTACGTCGGCACCGGTGACCGGCACTCCGTCGAAGGTGAGGGTGCCGATGGGGTGCGGGGAGAGCATCCGCAGCGGCTCGCCGGTGAGCCCCGGACGCCCGGCCGGGACGAGGAACGCGGTCACGCCGCGCGCGCCGGCGCCGTCGGTGGTGCGGGCGAAGACGGAGTAGACGTCGGCGTGGGGTGCGTTGGAGATCCAGGTCTTGGTGCCGCGCAGCTCCCAGCCGTCACCGGCCGGCACCGCGGCCAGGGACAGCGCCGCGGCGTCCGAGCCGGCGCCCGGCTCGCTCAGCGCGAAGGCCGCCACGGCGCGCCCGGCGGCCACGTCGGGCAGCCACCGGGCCCGCTGCTCGTCCGTGCCGGACAGGGCGAGGGGGTAGGCGCCCAGCCCCTGAAGGGCGAGGGCGGTCTCGGCCTCCGTGCAGCCGTGGGCGAGGGACTCGCGCAGCAGGCACAGGTCCATCGCGCGGGCCGGGCGGCCGTCGGCCGGGAAGACCCGTTCCAGCAGGCCGGTGTCGCCCAGGGCGGCGACGAGCGCCCGGTTCACCCCCGGCCGCTCGCCGTGCTCGGCCGCCAGCGGCCGGAACCGCTCCGCGGCCAGCGACCGCAGCTCCTCGCACCACTGCTGTTGCTCCGGCTCCAGCGCGAACGCCCGCATCGGCGACGCCTCCTTTATCGCGGACCGTTGACTGTCGTCACTAACACGTTACGCTCATCCGCATCCGGGCACGCCAGTGCTCCACCGCGAAAAGGCCCGTGAGAGGCCCGCGAGGAGCCTGGCCCACCGCCTTCGGGGACCGCCGCAAGGGGGCACGACCGTCATGGAACCGATCCCGTCCGCCCACGTCGACACCTTCGCCCGCGACCACCTGCCGCCCCGGGAGCAGTGGCCGGAACTCGTCTTCGACCTGCCCGAGCTGCGGTACCCGGACCGCCTGAACTGCGGCGCCGAACTGCTCGACCGCACGGTGGAACGGCTCGGCGCCGACCGCCGCGCCTTCGTCACCGACGAAGCCTCCTGGTCCTACGGCGAGCTGCGCGACCGGGTGGACGCCATCGCCCACGTGCTGACCAGCGACCTCGGCGTCGTACCCGGCAACCGGGTGCTGCTGCGCGGGCCCACCACGCCCGAGCTGGCCGCCTGCTGGCTCGCGGTGATGAAGGCCGGAGCCGTCGCCGTCACCGTGCTCGCCGCACAGCGCTCCCACGAGCTGCGCACCGTCTGCGAGATCGCCGAGGTCGGTCACGCCCTGTGCGACGCCGCCACACTGGACGACCTGGTCAAGGCGGACGTGACCGGCCTGCGCGTCACCCCCTTCGGCGGCGACTCCCCCGGCGACCTGGACCGGCTGACCGGGCCCTGGGCGGGCCGCCCTTACGGCGCGGTGGCCACGGCCGCCGACGACGTCGCGCTCATCGCCTTCACCTCCGGCACCACCGGGCGCCCCAAGGGCTGCATGCACTTCCACCGCGACGTGCTCGCCGTCGCCGACAGCTTCTCCGCGCACGTGCTGCGCCCGGAGCCGGACGACCTGTTCGCCGGCAGTCCGCCGCTGGGCTTCACCTTCGGCCTGGGCGGCCTGGTGCTCTTCCCGCTGCGGGTCGGCGCCGCCGCGCTGCTCCAGCAGTGGAACGGCCCCGACCAGATGCTCGCCGCCGTGCAACGCCACCGGGTGTCGGTGCTGTTCACCGCACCGACCGCCTACCGGGCGATCCTGGGAAAGCTCGCGGACGGCGAGGTGCGCGGCGAGCCCTGGGACGTCACTTCGCTGCGTCGCTGCGTCTCGGCGGGCGAGCACCTGCCCGCGGCCACCTGGGAGGCGTGGCGGGAGCGCACCGGGCTGCGGCTCATCGACGGGATCGGGGCCACGGAGATGCTGCACATCTTCATCTCCGCGGCCGACGACGCCATCCGCCCCGGCACCACCGGCCGCCCGGTGCCCGGCTTCGAAGCGCGGGTCGTGGGCGAGGACGGCACCACCCCCGTCCCGGACGGCGAGCCGGGGCTGCTGGCCGTGCGCGGCCCGGTGGGCTGCCGCTACCTGGCCGATCCGCGGCAGCAGAACTACGTGCGCGGCGGCTGGAACCTCACCGGCGACACCTACGTGCGCGAGGCGGGCGGCTACTTCCGCTACGTCGCCCGCGCGGACGACATGATCATCTCGGCGGGCTACAACATCGCCGGTCCGGAGGTCGAGGGCGCCCTGCTGCGGCACCCCGACGTGGAGGAGGTCGCGGTCGTCGGCCGCGCGGACGAGGAGCGCGGACAGACCGTGGTCGCCCACGTGGTGCTCCGGGAGGGCGTGCCGCGCGGCGCGGACACCGTGGACCGGCTGCGCGCCTTCACCAAGGAGGAGCTGACCCCGTTCAAGTGCCCGAAGGAGATCGTCTTCGCCGACGCGCTGCCGCGCACCCCGACCGGGAAGCTCCAGCGCTTCCGGCTGCGGGAGGCTCCCGCACAGCCGGAGGAGAGAGCGGAGGAGCGGGCGCAGGAGCGGGCTGACTAGAGTGAAGGCGTGGCCCAGCCCTCCTCCCCCGGTTCCCTGATCCTCACGTTCTTCGGCGCGTACGGACGGCCCGGCACCGCCGGGGACTCCGGCACCTCCGGAAACGGCGAGGAACCGGACGGCGGCGGCCCGGCCGGCAGCGTGCCCGTCGCGGCGCTGATCCGGCTGCTCGCCACGGTCGGCGTGGACGCGCCGTCCGTGCGGTCCGCGGTCTCCCGGCTGAAACGGCGCGGGCTGCTGGTCGCCGACCGCGCGGGCAGCCGCGCCGCGGCGTACGCGCCCTCGGACGCGGCACGCCAGGTGCTCGCCGACGGCGACCGGCGCATCTACGACCGGCCCCGCCCTGCCGCCGACGGCGCATGGCTGCTCGCGGTGTTCTCCGTCCCCGAACGGGAACGGCAGCGGCGGCACCTGCTGCGCTCGCGGCTCGCCCGGCTCGGCTTCGGCAACGCCGCACCGGGTATCTGGATCGCGCCCGCGCACCTGGAGGAGGAGACCCGGCACACCCTGGAGCGGCTCGGCCTCACCGCGTACGTCGACCTCTTCCGGGGCGTGCACGCCGGTTTCGAGCCGACGCACGAGGCGGTGGCGCGGTGGTGGGACCTGGACGCCCTCGCGTCCCTGCACCGCGACTTCCTCCACGCGCAGGAGCCCGTGCTGCACGCGTGGGCGCGGCGCCGGAAGGTGACACCGGAGGAGGCGTACCGCGACTACCTGCCCGCGCTGGACGCCTGGCGGCGGCTGCCGTACGCCGACCCGGGCCTGCCCTCCGGCCTGCTTCCGGAGGACTGGCCGGGCGAACGGGCGGCAGAGGTCTTCCACGCCCTCGACGCGAAGCTGCGCGGGCCGGGCGCGGAGCACGCGGCCGCGGTCCTCCGTGCCTGCGGTTAGGCGGAGTCGGGGCAGGCAGGCGCGCCTCAGGCCAGCACGGCGGCGACGATCGCGCCGACCCCGGTGCCCGCCAGGCCGCCCACCACCAGGACGCGCCCGGTCAGGCCGGTGGCCCGGCTGCGGGCCCGCCCCGCCGGGCGGAACGCGCCACTCAGCAGGAACACCGCCACGCCGCACAGCGCCACCCCGAAGCACACCAGGTAGGCCGCCTGGGCCCAGAGGACGCGTGCCGCGGGTTCGAGCCGGTCCGGGGACAGCGACACCGCTTCCACCTCGTCCCCGGGGTCGTGCGGGGCGCCCGGCCGGAAGTCCTCGACCCGGTGGCGGACCTCGCCGTCGTGGGAGCGGAAGACGCCGGAGCAGACCGCGTCCTCGAAGGAACGGGGATCGCACCGCTCGACCGTGACGGCGCCCGGCGCGCCACCGTCGAGCTTCACCGGCCCCTCCAGATATCCGGCGGCGAGGAACCCGAGGCCGAGGAGGAGGACGAGCAGGCCCAGCAGTCCGGCCGCGACCCGGCGCATCGTGCCGCGGGTCGCCGCCCCCGTGCCGTCCGCTCGCGTCCTCACCGGTGCCCACCCCCCGTCCGTGGTCCGGCGGCCGTCACTGCCCCGCCGTCCTGCCGTGCGCACGTCAGCGTAACGGACCCCGCGCGGGCCCGGCGGTGTCGGTTTCCGCGCCGGGCGGGCCGGTGCGAGAGTGGAGGTGTGGACCCGGCGACACGGCGCAGACGGCGCTACTTCGCGATGATGACGGCCGCGCTGGTGCTCTTCGTCAGCGCATGGGCGTTCGTACGGCTGTGGTCCGTGCCGGCCGCGATCGCCCTGTGCGTGGTGGCGATGGCCCTGCCGCCGGCCGCGGTGATCGTCGGCAACCGGCGGGAGCCGGGCGAGCGCTGGTGGGACGAGGACGAGTGACCTCCGGCCGGACGCCCCGCACGACCCCACCGGCCCTGGGTCACAGCGTGAGCCGCTGCTTCGGCGCGTCCGTGCGTCCGGTGGGCGGCTTGCGGCTGCCGGCCCGGTACTGCTGCGGCCAGGGTGCGCCGGGCCCGGTGTAGTCCTGGTCGGCGGCGGCGTGCAGCGACCAGTGCGGGTCGTACAGGTGCGGCCGGGCCAGGGCGCAGAGGTCCGCGCGTCCGGCGAGCAGCAGCGAATTGACGTCGTCCCAGGAGGAGATCGCGCCGACCGCGATCACAGGCACGCCGAGGCCGTTGCGGATGCGGTCGGCGTACGGCGTCTGGTACGAGCGCCCGAAGTCGGGCCTCTCCTCGGAGACGACCTGCCCGGTGGACACGTCGATCGCGTCGGCACCGTGGTCGGCGAACGCCCGCGCGACGGCCAGGGTGTCCTCGGCGCTGGTGCCGCCCTCGGCCCAGTCGGTGGCGGAGATGCGGACGGTGAGCGCGCGGTCCTCGGGCCACACCTCGCGGACCGCGTCGAAGACCTCCAGCGGGAACCGCAGCCGGCCCCGGACGTCGCCGCCGTAGGCGTCGGTGCGGCGGTTGGTCAGCGGCGAGAGGAAGCTCGACAGGAGGTAGCCGTGCGCGCAGTGCAGCTCCAGCAGGTCGAACCCGGCGCCGGCAGCCCGCCGCGCCGCGCCGACGAACTGGTCGCGCAGACCGGCGAGTTCGGAGACCTCCAGTGGGCGGGGCACCTGGTTGACGCCGTCGCGGTAGGGCAGCGGGGACGGGGCGACCACCGGCCAGTTGCCGTCCGGCAGCGGGTCGTCGATGCCCTCCCACATCAGCCGGGTGGAGCCCTTGCGTCCGGAGTGGCCGAGTTGCACGCCGAGAGCGGTGCCGGGTGAGCGGGTGTGCACGAAGTCGGCGATCCGCTGCCAGGAGTCGGCCTGCGCGTCGTTCCACAGGCCGGTGCAGCCGGGCGTGATCCGGCCGTCCGGCGAGACGCACACCATCTCGGTCATCACCAGCCCGGCGCCGCCGAGGGCGCGACTGCCCAGGTGGACGAGGTGGAAGTCGCCGGGGACGCCGTCGTCGGCCGAGTACATGTCCATCGCGGAGACCACGACCCGGTTGCGCAGTTCCAGCGGGCCGAGGCGGAACGGGGTGAACATCGGCGGCGTGCCCTCCGGCACGCCGGCCTCCCGTTCCACGGCGGCGACGAAGTCCGGGTCGCGGAGCCGCAGGTTGTCGTGGGTGACGCGGCGGCTGCGGGTCAGCAGGTTGAACGCGAAGCGGTGGGGCGGCTGGCCGGTGTAGGTGGCCAGGTCCTCGAACCACTCCAGGCTGGCGCGGGCGGCGCGCTGCGTGGACGTCACCACCGGGCGCCGCTCGGCCTCGTACGCGGCGAGCGCCCCCGGCAGCGTGGCGTTCTCCTCCACGCAGGCCGCCAGCGCGAGGGCGTCCTCGACGGCCAGCTTGGTGCCGGAGCCGATGGAGAAGTGGGCGGTGTGCGCGGCGTCCCCGAGCAGCACGATGTTCTCGTGCGACCAGCGTGCGTTGACGACGGTGCGGAAGGCGATCCACTGCGAGTTGTTGCCGCGCAGCGGCCGTCCGCCGAGCGTGTCGGGGAACAGCTTGGCGCAGTACGCCGCCGAGGCGGCCTCGTCCATCCGGTCCAGGCCGGCCGCCTGCCAGACCTCCTCCCGCATCTCGACGATCACGGTCGAGGCGTCGGCCGAGAAGGGGTAGCCGTGCAGCTGCATGACGCCGTGTTCGGTCTCGGCGATCTCGAAGCGGAAGGCGTCGAGCGCGAAGTCGGCGGCCAGCCAGACGTAGCGGCAGCGGTGCGTGGTCAGGTCCGGGCCGAAGGCGTCGGCGAACGCCTCGCGGGTGGCGCTGTGCACGCCGTCGGCGGCGATCACCAGGTCGTGCGACGCGGCGAGTTCCGCGGCGGCCGGGGCCTCGGAGCGGAAGCGCAGGTCGACGCCCAGGTCGCGGCAGCGCTCGTGCAGCACGGCCAGCAGCCGGCGGCGGCTGAGGGCGGAGAACCCGTGGCCGCCGGAGGTGAGCTTCCGGCCGCGGTGCACCACCTCGATGTCGTCCCAGCGCACGAACTCGTCCCGCAGCGCGGCGTACACCACCGGGTCCGCGCTCTCGATGCCGCCGAGCGTCTCGTCGGAGAGCACCACTCCGAAGCCGAAGGTGTCGTCGGGGGCGTTGCGTTCGTGGACGGTGACCTCGCGGGCCGGGTCGAGGCGCTTGAGCAGCGCAGCGGCGTAGAGGCCGCCGGGACCGCCGCCGATGACCGCGATGCGCATGGGGACTCCTGGGGTGTGGGGCGGGCGCCTGCCGCTGCCGGGTCTTCCTCCCGGTGGCGTCAGCGGCCCTGCCACTTGGGGGGCCGCTTCTCGGTGAAGGAGGCGTGGAACTCCGCGTAGTCCTCGCTGTTCATCAGCAGGGCCTGGGTGGCGGCGTCCATCTCGACCGAGGCGGACAGGCCCATGTCCAGCTCCGCGGTGAGCAGCGCCTTGGTCTGCGCGTGGGCGAGGGCCGGGCCGTCGGCCAGGCGGCGGGCGAGTTCGGCGGCGGCCTGCCGGGCCCCGCCGTCGTCCGTCAGCCGGCTGATCAGCCCGATGCGTTCGGCCTCGGGCGCGCGCACCGGCTCGCCCAGCATCAGGATGCGGGTCGCGTGACCGAGGCCGACCACGCGGGGCAACAGGTAGGCGGCGCCCATGTCGCCGCCCGACAGGCCGACCCTGGTGAAGAGGAACGCGAAGCGGGCGGTGGGGTCGGCGACGCGGAAGTCCGACGCGAGGGCGAGGACGGCGCCCGCACCGGCGGCGACGCCGTGCACGGCCGCGATCACCGGGAACGGCGCCTCGCGGACGGCCCGCACCACCTGGCCGGTCATGCGGTTGAAGTCGAGCAGCTGCGCGGTGTCCAGGGACAGCGTCTCGCCGATGATCTCCTCGACGTCGCCGCCGGAGCAGAAGCCGCGCCCCTCGCCCGCCAGCACCAGGGCGCGGGCGCGCCGCTCGCGGGACAGCTCGGCGAGCAGGTCGCGGAGGTCGGCGTACGCCTCGAAGGTCAGCGCGTTGAGCTTGTCGGGCCGGTCGAGGGTGACGGTGACGACGCCGTCGTCCTCCGCGACACGGAGGTGCGACCAGCGCTCCGCCGCGCGGACGGAACCGGTGAACGGGCTCATGGGCGTTCTCCCTCCGGGGGTGACCGACCTGGCGAACGTATCACTTGTCCGTGACTGTCGTCACGGGTACGCGATACACCACGCCGGGCACCTGCGGCGTCACGCCGCCCGGCCCCGCCCTGCACCGCTCCCGGACTCCTCCGCGTCCCGCCCCGGACGTGGACCGTCAGCCGGCGTCGCCGGCCAGCGTGGCGACGAGCACCGCCTTGATCGTGTGCATCCGGTTCTCGGCCTGGTCGAAGACGACGGAGCGCTCGGACTCGAAGACCTCGTCGCTGACCTCCAGGTGGTCCAGCCCGTACCGCTGGTGGATCTCCCGCCCCATCGTCGTCCCGAGGTCGTGGAACGCCGGCAGGCAGTGCAGGAAGCGGACGTCGTCGTTGCCGGTGGCCCGCAGCACCTCCGTCGTCACGGCGTACGGCCGCAGCAGCGCGATGCGCTCGTCCCAGAGCGCGGCCGACTCCCCCATCGACACCCACACGTCCGTGCCGACGAAGTCCGCGCCGCGCACCCCTGCGGCGACGTCCTCGGTGAGGGTGAGGCGGGCGCCGGTGGTGGCGGCGACCTCGCGGGCCCGCGCGATCACCGCGTCGTCCGGCCAGAGCCCGCGCGGGGCGACGATCCGCAGGTCCATGCCGAGCAGCGCGCCGGTGACCAGGGAGGAGTTGCCCATGTTGCTCCGGGCGTCGCCGAGGTAGGCGTACGCCATCGCCTCGACCGGCTTCGGGCAGTGCTCCGTCATGGTGAGCACGTCGGCGAGCAGCTGGGTGGGGTGCCAGGCGTCCGTCAGCCCGTTGTAGACCGGAACACCGGCGTGCTCGGCCAGCTCCTCGGCGACGGCCTGGTCGCTGCCCCGGAACTCCAGCGCATCGAACATGCGCCCCAGCACGCGCGCGGTGTCCCGTACGGACTCCTTGCGGCCGAGGTGGGAGCCGGACGGGTCGAGGCAGGTGGTGGCCGCCCCCTGATGGGAGGCGGCCACCTCGAAGGCGCACCGGGTGCGCGTGGAGGCCTTCTCGAAGATCAGGACGATGCTGCGCCCGCGGAGCCGCTGCTGCTCGGTGCCCGCCTTCCGCTCGGCCTTGAGCCGGGCGGCGAGGTCGACGAGGTGGCGGAGCTCGCCGGGGGTGAAGTCCACCTCCTTGAGGAAGTGGCGGCCCGTGAGATCTGTCGCCATGGGAGGGCTCCTCGGTCGCGTACATCAGCCTGAGCTGTAATTGTATACGACGCCCCGCATGTCTATTCGCTACGGGACGGGATCCCGCTCGACGGGGCAGCTCATGCAGCGAGGACCGCCCCGGCCGCGGCCCAGCTCACTGCCGGGGATCTCCACCACCTCGATGCCCTGTTTGCGCAGGAAGGTGTTGGTTGTCACGTTACGCTCGTACGCCAGCACCACGCCGGGTTCGACCGCCAGCACGTTGCAGCCGTCGTCCCACTGCTCCCGCTCCGCCGAGTGCACGTCCTGCGTCGGGGTGAGCACCCGGATCGAGTCGAGCCCCAGCGACGCGGCGATCGCCCGGTGCATGTGCTCCGGCGGATGATCGGTGACCTTGAGTTCCGGCCCGCTCCCCGGCTCGATCGTGTAGGAGCGGAGCATCCCCAGACCCTCGTACTGGGTGAAGGACCGGCCGTCGATCATCGTCATCACGGTGTCGAGGTGCATGAAGGCGCGCGCCTTCGGCATGTCCAGCGCCACGATGCTGGTCGCCGAACCGGCGTCGAAGAGCCCCCGGGCGAGCGCCTCCACCGCCTGCGGGGTGGTGCGCTCGCTCATGCCCACCAGCACCGCCCCGTTGCCGATGACCAGCACGTCGCCGCCCTCGATCGTCGAGGGGTACGCCGAGCCGCGGCCGTCGGACCAGATGTGGAAGTCGTTGGCGGCGAAGAGCGGGTGGTGGTGGTAGATGGCCTCGAAGTGCACGGTCTCGCGGCGCCGCGCCTCCCAGCGCATGTCGTTGATGGAGACGCCGTCGTAGACCCAGGCCGAGGTGTCCCGGGTGAAGAGGTGGTTCGGCAGCGGGGCGAGCAGGAAGTCGTCCAGATCCATCACGTGGAAGCGGACCGAGGTGGGCTCCGGATGGTGCTCGAGGAACTCCCGCTTGGTCATGCCCCCTATCAGCGCCTGCGCGAGTTCCGGGGTGGGGAGGGCGTCGAACGCCGCCCGCAGGTGGTCGGTGGCAAGCGGCCCGTACTCGCGCTCGTCGAAGACCCGGTCCAGCACGAGTTCCCGCGCCTGCGGCAGCGCGAGGCTCTCGGTGAGCAGGTCGCCGAAGAGGTGCACCTGGATACCGCGGTCGCGGAGTGCGTCGGCGAAGGCGTCGTGCTCCTGCCGGGCCCGCCGCACCCAGAGCACGTCGTCGAACAGGAGGTCGTCCTTGTTCGTGGGGGTGAGCCGCTTCAGCTCGAGATCGGGCCGGTGCAGGATGACGCGGCGGAGCCGCCCGGCCTCGGAGTCGACATGGAATCCCATGGACCCATCCTGTCCCCACCGGACGCCTCCCGCCCGGTCCCGTGCACGGATTCCGGGGAACATCACACGCCGGCACGCCTCCTCGGCGGGCGGTGCCCGGCGTGGCCCCGCCCGCCGGGCGGCGTCAGAGACGCGGGTCGACCGGCTCCGACTCCAGTGCGAGCACCGCGAACACCGCCTCGTGCACCCGCCACAGCGGCTCGCCGCCGGCCAGCCGGTCCAGCGCCTCCAGCCCGAGCGCGTACTCCCGCTGGGCCAGCGACCGCTTGTGTCCGAGGTGCCGCACCCGCAGGCGCTCCAGGTTGTCCGGGCGGGTGTACTCGGCGCCGTAGATGATCCGCAGGTACTCCCGGCCCCGGACCTTCACCCCCGGCTGCACCAGCCGGCCGTTCTCACCGCGGACGTACGCGGCCAGCGGCTTGACGACCATGCCCTCGCCGCCGGCGCCGGTCAGCTCCAGCCACCAGCGCACGCCCTCGGCGACCGACGCCTCGTCGTGCGTGTCGACACAGCGCCTCCGCGTCGGCGCGAGCAGCCGGTTCGTCCACGGCCCGTCGCCCGCGTTGGCCCGGACGGCGGCCGCACCCTCGGCGTCGATCATCCGGTCGATCAGAGCCAGCTGACGGTCGTGCGGCAGCGTGGCCAGGCTGCGGTCCCGGACGGCGAGGATCTGGAACGGCGCCAGGCGGATGCCGTCCAGCCCGTCGCTGCCCCGGCCCGGCGTGCGGGCGGGACCGTCCTGCGGCTCGCCGGGCCAGCCGCGCGCCGGATCGCCCACCGGCCAGCAGTAGCGGCGGTACGCCTCGGTGAACGCCGCCGCGTCCGCGGCCCGGCCGTGCTGCCGGTCCAGCAGCCCGCCGACGTCCACCCCGCGCGCGGCGGCCGCCGCCACGGCGCCGAGCGCGTCGGGGAAGACCGCTCCGGCCGCCGCGCCGACCGCGGCGTACTGGTTGCGCAGGAGACCGCCCGCCTTCAGCGACCACGGCATCAGCTCCGCGTCCAGCAGCATCCAGTCGGTGTCCAGTTCCGCCCACAGCCCGGCGTCCTCGGCGCTGCGCGCCACGCGCCGCAGCACGGCGGCGGTCAGCGCGTCGTCGAGGAAGGGCCGGCCGGTACGGGTGTAGAGGGCGCCGGGCACGTCCCCCCGGGCACCGAACCGCTCCCGGGCCGTCGCCGCGTCCCGGCAGACCAGCGCCACGGCCCGCGAGCCCATGTGCTTCTCCTCGCAGACCACCTCCCGCACGCCGTCGGCGCGGTAGCCCGCGAAGGCCTCGGCCGGGTGCTCCAGCCAGCCGTCCTCGTGGGAGGTGGCGCACGGCGCCATGGTCGGCGGCAGATACGGCACCAGCCCGGGCGCGAGCGCGAACCGGCTCATCACCTCCAGCGCGGCGGCCGCGTTCTCCTCCCGGACGGAGATCCGTCCGGCGTGCCGGGTCTCCACGATGCGGCGGCCGTGCACATCGGTGAGGTCCAGCGGACGGCCGTCCGCACCGCCGGGCGCGTCGCTGGCGAGCGGGCGGACCGGCTCGTACCAGACCTGCTCGGCGGGCACGTCGACCAGTTCGCGCTCCGGCCAGCGCAGCGCCGTCATGGCGCCGCCGAACACGCAGCCGGTGTCCAGGCAGAGGGTGTTGTTGACCCAGGACGCGCGCGGCACCGGCGTGTGGCCGTAGACGACGGCCGCCCGGCCGCGGTAGTCCTCGGCCCACGGGTAGCGCACCGGCAGGCCGAACTCGTCCGTCTCACCGGTGGTCTCGCCGTACAGCGCGTGCGCCCGCACCCGGCCGGACGTACGGCCGTGGTACTTCTCCGGCAGGCCCGCGTGGCACACCACCAGCGCGCCGCCGTCCAGCACGTAGTGGCTGACCAGCCCGTCGACGAACGTGCCGACGCGCCCGGCGAACTCCGGGTCGTCCTGCGCCTCCTTCTCCATCTGCTCGACCGTCTCGGACAGTCCGTGCGCCACCTTCACCTTGCGGCCCTTCAGCCAGCGGCCGAGCTTGTTCTCGTGGTTGCCGGGCACGCACAGCGCGGTGCCCGCCTCGACCATGCCCATCACCAGGCGCAGCACGCCGGGACTGTCCGGGCCGCGGTCGACCAGGTCGCCGACGAACACGGCGGTGCGGCCCTCCGGGTGGCGTGCGCCGACCGCGCGGCCCCGGGCGTCGCGCTCCAGCCGGTAGCCGAGGCGGCCGGCGAGCAGCGTCTCCAGCTCCGCACGGCAGCCGTGGACGTCGCCCACGATGTCGAACGGGCCGGCCAGCTGCCGCAGGTCGTTCCAGCGGCGTTCCCGCTCGACGCGGACCGACTCCACCTCCTCCACGCCGCGCAGCACGTGCACCCGGCGAAAGCCCTCGCGCTCCAGGCCGCGCAGCGAACGACGCAGTTCGCGCCGCTGCCGCGGCAGGACGTGCGCGGGCAGACCGGCACGGTCCGCGCGGGCCGCGTTGCGTTCGGCGCACACCGCCTCCGGCACGTCCAGCACCACCGCCACCGGCAGCACGTCGTGCTCGCGGGCGAGCGCGACCAGCTGCCGGCGCGCCTCGGACTGCACGTTGGTGGCGTCGACGACCGTGATCCGGCCGCCGGCCAGGCGTTTGGCCGCGATGTAGTGCAGCAGGTCGAAGGCGTCGGGGGTGGCCGACTGGTCGTTGTCGTCGTCGGCGACCAGCCCCCGGCACACGTCCGAGGACACCACCTCGGTGGGCAGGAAGTGGCGGCGGGCGAAGGTGGACTTGCCCGCTCCGGTGGTGCCGACCAGCACGACGAGGCACAGGTCGGGCACGGCGAGCGCACGGACGTCCGTCATGCGGCGGCCTCCGTCGGGAGAAGGGTGAACAGGGCGAGCTGGGTGGGCGGGCCGACCTCGGGGTCGTCCGGCCCGACCGGCCGCAGGTCCACGGCGTAGCCGTGCCGTCCGGCGACCTCCTCCGCCCAGCACCGGAACTCCTCCCGGTTCCACTCGAACCGGTGGTCGTGATGCCGGACGTGGCCGGCCGGCAGCGACTCCCAGCGGACGTTGTACTCGACGTTGGGCGTGGTGACGACGACAGCCGACGGCCGCGCGGCACCGAACACGGCGTACTCCAGCGCGGGCAGCCGCGGCGGGTCGACGTGCTCGACGACCTCGCTGAGGACCGCGGCGTCGTAGCCCTTGAGGCGGGAGTCGGTGTAGGCGAGCGAGCCCTGCAGCAGGCTCACCCGGGACGCCTGCCGCTCGCCCATCCGGTCCAGGCGCAGCCTGCGGCTCGCGACGTGCAGGGCCCGCATCGACACGTCGACGCCGGTGACCTGGGTGAACCGCCGGTCGGACAGCAGCGCGGCGACCAGCCGGCCCTCGCCGCAGCCCAGGTCCAGCACGCGCGCGGCGCCCGTCTCGTGCAGGGCGGCGAGGATCGCGTCCCGGCGCTCGGCGGCCAGGCCGCGCGGCTTCCCGGCCGCCGCAGGGTCGGACGCCTGCGGCGCCGCCGTGCCGGGCGTCTCCGGCGCCGCGGTGCCGGGCGTCTCCGGTGCCTCCGCGCCGGCGGGGGTGCCGTCGGAGGAGGAGGGGGCGCCGGGGGACGGGGTGGAGTCGTCGTCGCCCTCCGGCACGGCGTTGTCGAGGTCCTCGGCCGCCGCGTCGTCGGACTCGGCGAGCCGGGCCAGTTCCAGCCGCTCCATCGCCCGCCGGGTGAGAGCGCCGCGCCGGGCCAGGTAGCGGCCGGCGATCAGGCCCTGCTCCGGGTGGTTCTCCAGCCAGCCCTCGCCGGCCCGCAGCAGCTTGTCGACCTCGTCGGCCGTCACCCAGTAGTGCTTGGCCCCGTCCAGGACGGGGAGCAGCACGTACAGCTGCCGCAGCGCGTCGGCGAGCCGCAGCGCGCCCTCCAGCGTCAGCCGCAGGTAGCGCGAGTCGCCCCACTCCGGGAAGTGCGCGTCGAGCGGCACCGGTTCGGCGTCCACCGACCAGCCCAGCGGCTCGAACAGGCGGCGCACGGTGTCCACTCCGCCGCGCGCGGGCAGCGCCGGGACCGCGACGCGCAGCGGCAGCGCACGGCCGGGGAGGTCCGGACGCTGCGGGCAGCGTCCGGACATCGCGCTGCGGAACACGGCGCCGAGCGCGACGGCGAGCAGCGAGGACGCCGCGTAGGGGCGGTCGTTGACGTACTGGGCGAGAGCGGAGTCCGGGGCGCCGCCCCGGCCCTTGCCGCGGCCGCGGCGCACCAGCGCGACCGGGTCGACCTCCAGCAGCAGGGCGGCCGTGCAGCGATGCGCGTCGGCCTCGGGGTAGAGGACGTGCGCGGTGCCGCAGGAGGTGTCGAACGCCTGGGCCTTCCCGGGGTGCTTGTGCAGCAGGAACCCGAGGTCGGTGGCCGGGCTTTCGACGGTGCCGGTGGTGGAGATCGTCAGGAACACGCGCTCGAGTATCGCCCTGCCGCTCGTCCCCGACCACCCGTTTTCCCCGCGGCCGGAAGCGGTCCGCGCACGAACTGTTGACCCCGTACCGTCCGGTCGGTACGTTCCCCGGAACTCGAAGCTCCGGTCCTTCTCCCCGGTCCCCCTTCCCGGCCGCGGCAGCGGCCACGGCCTTCCAGGAGCGTGCATCCATGAAGACCACGCCACCCTCCCCCGCCGACTCGTCGGCGACCCACCGCCGCAAGGTCGCCTCCGCCGCGGCGGCCGCGTCCGCCGTGGAGTGGTACGACTACTTCATCTTCGGCATCGCCGCCGCGCTCGTGCTGGGCGACGAGTTCTTCCCCTCCAGCAGTCCGGTGGCCGGCGTCCTCGCCGCCTTCGCGACGTTCGCCGTCGGCTTCCTGGCCCGCCCGCTCGGCGGCATCGTCGCCGGCCAGCTCGGGGACAAGCGGGGACGCAAACCCATGCTCGTGCTGGCGCTGACCGTGATGGGCCTCGCCACCACCGCGATCGGCCTGCTGCCCGGCTACGACACCATCGGCGTCGCCGCACCGATCCTGCTGGTGGCGCTGCGCGTCCTCCAGGGCGTCGCGGTGGGCGCACAGTGGGGCGGCGCGATGCTGATGGCGACCGAGTACGCGCCCGAGGGGCGGCGCGGACTGTACGGCAGCCTGGTCCAACTCGGCGTGCCGATCGGCGTGGTGACCTCGAACGTGGTCTTCCTCGTCGTGGAGAGCACGACCAGCGGCAGCGCCTTCGCCTCCTGGGGCTGGCGCATCCCCTTCGGCGTCGGCCTGCTCGTCCTCGTGCTCGCCTGGTACATCCACACCCGGGTCGAGGAGACGCCGGAGTTCCGCGCCGCCGAACGGGCGCTGGCGGAACAGGAGAAGCAGACGGACGCGTCGCGCTCCCCGCTGCGCGAGGTGCTGCGGCACCACCTGGGCACCGTGCTGCTCGCCGCCGCCTCCTTCGCCGTGAACACCGCCACGTTCTACATCGTGATCACCGGCGTGCTCGACTACACCACCCGCGAACTCGGCATGGAACACGGCGCGGTACTCACCGTCTCCCTGCTGGTCAGCCTCACCCAGTTCGCGCTGATACCCGCCGCGGCCGCCCTGTCCGACCGCGTCGGCCGGGTGCGCGTCTACACCGTCGGCGCGGCCGGACTGCTGGTGTGGGCGATCCCGATGTTCCTGCTCATCGACACCGGCTCGCTGTGGTGGCTGGCCGTGGGCACGTTCGTCACCAGCTGCTTCCTCAGCATCATGTACGGCCCGCAGGCGGCGCTGTTCGCCGAGCTGTTCACCGCGGAGATGCGCTACACCGGAGCCTCGCTCGGATACCAGATCGCCGCGGTGATCGGTGGCGGGCTGGCGCCCTTCCTGATGGTGCTGCTGCTCGAGGCGACCGGCACCTCGCTGGCCGTCGGCGGCTACATCATGGCCCTGTCCGTGCTCTCCCTGGCCTCCATCGCGGTCCTCTCCCGCCGCGCCCGCGCCCGCACCGCGGCCGCCTCCCCCGAACCGGCCGCGGCGGCCCCGGGCGAGCCGGTCTAGCGGGGGTCTCCGGGACGGCCGGGGTCGCCGTCCGGAGGGGGCCGGAGCGCGGCGGCGAGGCGGGCGACGAGGGCGGGGCCGACACGGCAGCAGCCGCCGAGGAGACGGGCGCCGCGCGCGGCCCAGCCGGCCGTGGCACGCGGGTCGAAGGTGACCGCGCCGCGCCAGCGGCGCCCGTCGGCGTCCCAGCGTTCGCCGCTGTTGGGGTAGACGACCACGGGCTTGCCGGTGTGGGCGGCGGCGAGAGCCACCGCCTCCGCCGCGTCGCGGGAGGTGCAGCAGTTGACGCCGGCCGCGACGACCTGGTCGTGGCCGGCGAGCAGGTCGAAGGCCTCGGCCAGCGGCTGCCCGGCGCGGGTGCGGTCGCCGGCGACGGTGTAGGTCAGCCAGACCGGCAGGCCGGTCCCTTCCGCCGCCCGCAGCAGGGCTTCCGCCTCGTCCACGTCCGGCACGGTCTCCAGGGCGAGCACGTCCGGCGCGGCCTCGGCGAGCGCCTCGATGCGCGGCCGGTGGAAGCGCTCCAGCTCGCGCACGGTGAGCCCGTACCGGCCGCGGTACTCGCCGCCGTCGGCCTGCACCGCGCCGTACGGGCCGACGGAGGCGGCGACGTGCACGGGCGTCCGCCCGGCCGCCTCGCGGGCGAGGGCGACGCTGCGGCGGAAGAGGCCGGCGGCCTCCGCGCGGGAGAGGCCGCGGCGGGCGAACCCCTCGAAGGACGCCTGGTAGCCCGCGGTGATGAGTACCCGCGCTCCCGCCCGCACGTAGGCCCGGTGCGCGGCCACGATCTCGTGCGGGCCGTCCGCGAGCAGCCGCGCCGACCACAGCGCGTCGGACAGGTCGCAGCCCTGCGCCTGAAGCTGGTTGGACAGCCCGCCGTCGAGGACGACCGTGCCGCGGGCGAGGGCGTCGGCGAGCGGGAGCGCGGGGAGGCTCACGACAGCCGGCTCTGCACCCGGGACGCGATCAGCTCCAGGTGGTCGAGGTCCTGCAGATCCATCACCTGGAGGTAGATCCGGGACGATCCGGCCTCCTGGTAGCGGCCGATCTTGTCGACGACCTCCTCCGGCGTGCCGGTGAGGCCGTTCTCCTTCAGCTCGCCGACGTCCCGGCCGAGGGCGGCGGCGCGGCGGGCGACCTGCGCGTCGTCCTTCCCGACGCAGACGATCAGCGCGTTGGAGTACACCAGCTCGTCCGGCTTCCGCCCGGCTTCGGCCATCGCCTCCCGGACCCGGGCGAAGCGTCGGGCGCTGTCGTCGGGGTGGGTGAAGGGCAGATTGAACTCGTCGGCGTAGCGGGCGGCCAGGCGGGGCGTGCGCTTCTCGCCGAGTCCGCCGACCAGCACCGGGATCTTCGGCTGGACGGGCTTGGGCAGTGCCGGGGAGTCGGCGAGCCGGTAGTACGCGCCGTCGTAGGCGAACCGCTCCCCCGCCGGTGTCGCCCACAGGCCGGTGACGACGGCGAGCTGCTCCTCCAGCCGCGCCAGCTTCTCCTTCGGGAACGGGATGCCGTAGGCCGTGTGCTCCTCCTCGAACCATCCCGATCCGAGGCCGAGTTCGACCCGCCCGCCGGACATCTGGTCCACCTGGGCGACCTGGATGGCCAGCGGCCCCGGCAGCCGGAAGGTGGCAGCGGACATCAGGGTGCCGAGCCGGATGCGGCGGGTCTCGCGGGCGAGCCCCGCCAGGGTGGTCCAGGCGTCGGTGGGGCCGGGCATGCCGTCGGCGTCCCCCATGGCCAGGTAGTGGTCCGAGCGGAAGAACGCGTCGAAGCCGAGGTCCTCGGTGGCCCTGGCGACGGCGAGCAGCGTGTCGTAGTCGGCGCCTTGCTGGGGTTCGGTGAAGATGCGCAGGTCCATCACCCCATCCTGCACGGCCGCACCGCGCTCCGGCGGGAGGGCTCCTCAGGCGGCCGGGCCCCTTTCCGGGAGGGCCAGCCCGCGGAGTATGCCCGTCACGCGGTCCGCGGACACGTCGGCGGCGTCGATGGCCTCGACGCACTGCCAGTACAGCCCCTGCTCCTCCGCCGAGACGCAGACGCCGACCAGTGCGGTGACCGACTCGCCCAGCAGCACCGCCAGCGCGCCGAGCGCCGCGTGCACGTCGTCCATCCGGGTCAGGCGCGCGGCACGGACCCCCTCGGCGCCCTGCCCGTCGTGCCGCAGCGTGACACAGCCGCTCATGCCCGCCTCGCTGAGCGACACGGCTTCCGCCCGGACGGCCGGCGGGCCGGTGATGGCCAGGTGTGACCCGACCGCCTCCACCAGCGCCTGCACCTGCCAGACCTCCGCGATCACGTCCGCCACGCCCGAGGTGCCTGCTGCGGCGGCGCTGCGCGCGAGCGCCTGCCGCGTCTCCTCGATGAGTCCGACTGCTTCCATCGCCTTCCCCCTCCACACGGTTCTCACCCACGGTGACACCGATCGACCTTCTCCCTCGGAAAGTTGGGGAGAAATGTGGACAACTTCGCCACTCTGCATAACTCCCTCACTCCATAGAGTCACCGTTTCCGGGTGCCGGGAAACGCTCCTCGTTCCGTGCGATCTTGGCTTCGAGTGCGGCCAGCGCGTCCACCCCCAGCACCTCGCAGAACTGGAGGAGATACGCCAGGACGTCGGCGACCTCGTCCTCGACGCGCGCGGCGGACCTCCGGTCCGCCATCACGCCCGCCGACTCCTCCGGTGTGAGCCACTGGAAGATCTCCACCAGTTCGCCGGCCTCCACACTCAGCGCGGCGGCCAGGTTCTTCGGCGTGTGGTAGCGGCCCCAGTCGCGGACCTCGGCGAACTCGGCGAGCCGGCGCTGGAGTCCGGGCAGGCTGCGGGCGGCGGGCACGTCGTCGTCAGGCCCGGGGGAGCTGTGCGGGAATGCGTTCACGCCCCAGGTCTACCAGGGTCGCCTCCGGCACCCGCACGGCGTCCGGCGCCTCGTGCAGGGTGCCCAGCAGCCGGATGTGCCCGCGCCGGCACATGCGCGCCGTGAGAGCGAGGAGTTCCGCCGACTGCCGCCGGTCCAGCCCGCGGTCCAGGCCGTCCGCGAGCACCGCGAGCGCCTGCCGGGCGGGCAGCATGCCCTCCACCGGATCGACGTTCAGCACCCCCGGCCCGGCCAGCAGCACCAGCGCCAGGCCGAGGTAGCGCAGCTCGCCGTCACCGAGCCGGTCGACCGGCATCGGCTCCGCGCTCCCGCCGCGCTCCAGGAGCGCCCGCACCCGGCCGCCGTCGCAGGCGACCGCGGTCAGCCCGTCCACCGGCCCCGCACAGCCGGCCCGCACGGCTTCCACCAGCGCGGCGTGCCGGGTCGTGCTCTCGGCGCGGGTGCGTCTGAGCACCGCGGCGAGGTTGTCGCAGCCGGAGCGGAGCATGCCGTCCGCGAGGTCCGCGGGCGCCCGCATGGCCTCCGGCGCGGGATCGCAGGGGAAGACCGAGCGCAGCGCCACCACGACCTGTTCGACCGCGGCCAGCACCTCCCGCTGCCCCTCCGTCGTGCCCGCCACCCGCAACGGCAGCAGCGCGGTCGCCAGCCGGTCGTCGGGCAGCGGCGCCCTCACCACCTTGCTGCCCGCGGTGTGCCACTCGGCCTGCACGCTGGGGCGGCCCGGGTCACGCTGCGCCGTGGACAGCAGCGTCCGCCCGTCGGCGGCGACCAGCCGTTCGCCCGCCACGCGCAGTTCGGGTTCCGCCTGCACCGCGAGGTCGAGCCGCACGGGGCCGGCCGGGCCGTCGACGGTGCAACCCAGCCGGAACCCGCGCCGGCCCTGCCCGTCGGGGCGGGCGGCGAACGGCACGCACGACGAGGCGCCGCCGATCCGGTCCCCGAACACCTCGCTCAGGCCGTCGCCGTGCGCGAGCCGTCCGAGCGCGTGGAACGCCTCCAGCACGCTGGACTTGCCGGACCCGCTGGGCCCCGTCAGCAGCGTGAACCCCCGCAGCGGCAGCACCCTGCCCCGGTGCGCGCGGAAGGCGGAGAGCCGCAGCTCGGAGACGACGGGGGTCGGCGAAGCGTCCATGCGACGACGCTAGAACCGGCAGGACGTGCCGAACCGTTCCGTCTCCTCCCTCTTCCCCCTATCGGGGGACGAAACAGCCGTAGACCTCGACAGCCGACACGGCGGACACGGGCGACACGGCGGACACGGCTCGGGGTGGGCGAGCCGTCGGGGCGGCGGCCTCAGGACCTGCGCCCCGGGGGCCGGTGGGCGGCGGGGACGGCCTCCCCGGGCGGGGGCGGGCCCGGCGGGGTGCCGTCCCCGAAGGGGCGGCCACCGAGCTGTTCCCGGTGGTGCGGGGTGTGGAGGAGGGAGAGGTCGGGCCCGGCGGGGACGACGCCGGTCGGGTTGATGCCCGTGTGCACCAGGTAGTAGTGGCGCTTGATGTCGGAGAAGTCCACCGTGTCGCCGAAGCCGGGCGTCTGGTAGAGGTCGCGCAGGTACGCCCAGAGCACCGGGTCCTCGGCGATCTTGGATCGGTTGCACTTGAAGTGCCCGTGGTAGACGGCGTCGAAGCGGACCAGCGTGGTGAAGAGGCGGATGTCGGCCTCGGTGAGGGTGTCGCCGACGAGGTAGCGGCGGTCGGCGAGCCGCTGCGAGAGCTGGTCCAGGCGGTGGAAGACGTCCCCGTACGCCTCTTCGTACTCCTGCTGCCCGACCGCGAAGCCGGCACGGTACACGCCGTTGTTGAGGTCCCGGTAGACGCCCTGCATCACCTCGTCGATCTCGTCGCGGTGCGCCTTGGGGTAGAGGTCGGGAGCGCCGGGACGGTGGAGGGCGCTCCACTCGGTGGAGAGGTCCAGAGTGAGCTGCTGGTAGTCGTTGGTCACCAGCTTGCCGCTGGGCACGTCCACGACCGCGGGGACGCTGACGCCGCCGGGATAGCCGGTCTCCCGCGCGTCGTAGGCGTCCCTGAGCAGGTGGATGCCGAGCACCGGGTCGAGGCCGTCCGGATCGAGGGTGAAACGCCAGCTCCGGTCGTCCTGGATCGGGTCGGCCACGGCGAGCGAGAGGGAGTCCTCCAGCCCCAGCAGGCGCCGCACGACCAGCGCGCGGCTGGCCCACGGACAGGCGCGGCTCACCACCAGGCGGTAGCGGCCGGCCTCGACCGGCCAGCCGTCCCGGCCGTCCGCGGTGATGCGGTCGGCGAAGTGGCTCCTGGACCGCTTGAAGGTCCGCCGGCCGTACTCGGTGTTGCCGGTCCGGTCGCCGTCGTCCGCGCCGCTCATCGGATGCCTCCTGCTCCGTCGGATCCGGCCCGCACTCCGGGCCGCTCCCGCCCCTTCCGCGCGTCGGGGCGGGTGATGAGTGAGCGGGTACCCGGGCGGCGGCGCCGGTACCCCGGTCCGGCCCCGGGTAGCCCGGATGGCGGCGACCCGACCCCGGGCGGGCGGGACCGCCGGGAGCACACTTCCGCGGGAGGGCGCGGCGCGGGACACCTCCGCGAGACGCCAGGCACCGCCACAGACATGCCCGTTTTCAGGTGTTCTGCGGTGTTCGCCCGGACAGAGAGACGGTCCGGCGAACGGGACACGAAACACCGACGCACCTCTCGGGCACGTCCGACCGCGCGCCACCGAACTCGCCGCGCAGCGCACACGGTTGCCGCGTTGATCACCCTTGACCCCTGTTGCGGCGTTAGCTGACGATCAGTGATGTTAGGCACATCCTCACGAGCTTTTGATACGAATTGCACCCTGTCCTGTTATGGTCACAGCCGGTCGAACGGTGTACGAGCGAGCGGTTGTTGATCGACGTGAACAGATGCGCGGACAGACCCGGTGTGGTGGTGACCGGTATGGGTGCGGTGACGCCGCTGGGGGCGGACGTGCCGGCCACCTGGCAGGGGATGCTGGACGGGCGCTCCGGTGCCCGCACCCTCACCGAACCGTGGGCGGAGGACCTCCCCGTACGCATCGCGGCGCCCGCCGCCGTCGACCTGCCGTCCCACTTCCCGCCGGCGCAGGCCCGCCGCATGGACCGGGCCACTCAGCTCGCCCTCGTCGCCACCGGCGAGGCCTGGGCCGACGCGGGACTGACCGGTGACGCGACGGTGGACCGCGAGCGGCTGGCCGTCTCGGTCTCCTCGATCATCGGCCTGCAGACCATGCTGTCCGCGTACGACGCCCTGCTCGGCAAGGGCTGGCGCCACATGTCTCCGTTCGCCGTTCCCGCCCTCCTCCCGAGCGGTTCGGCGGCCCGGATAGCCCTCGACTACGGCGCCCAGGCCAGCGCGCACTCCCCCGCGAGCGCGTGCGCGTCCGGCACCGAGGCGATCGCGTTCGGCGCCGACATGATCCGGCTCGGCCGGGCGGACGTGGTCATCGCCGGGGGCACCGAGGCGCCCGTCCACCCCTTCGTTCTCGGCGGTTTCGCCTCGATGCGCGCGCTGTCCCGGCGCAACGACGCGCCGGAGCAGGCGTCGCGGCCCTTCGCCAAGGACCGTGACGGCTTCCTGCTCGGCGAGGGCGCCGGAATCGTCGTCCTGGAGTCCGAACGGCACGCCCGGGCGCGGGGTGCCCGCGTCTACGGGCGGGTGCTCGGCGCCGGGATGTCGGTCGACGGCCACCGCATCGCGCAGCCGGAGCCCGAGGGGCGGGGCGCGGCCAAGGCGATGGCACGGGCCCTCGCGGACGCCGGGGTCGCACCTGCGGACGTGGTGCACGTCAACGCGCACGCCACGTCCACCCCGGCGGGTGATCTTGCCGAGGCCCGGGCACTGCGCCGCGTGCTCGGACCGCACACCGACGACGTGGCGGTCTCGGCGACGAAGTCGATGATCGGCCACCTCCAGGGCGGTTCCGGCGGCGTGGAGGCCGTCGCGACCCTGCTCGCCCTGCACCACCGGCTGGCCCCGCCCACGCTCAACGCCGGGAACCAGGACGGCGAGATCGACCTGGACGTCACGGCGGGCGGCAGCCGCGCCCTCCCCGCCGGCGAGGTCGTCGCGCTCAGCAACTCCTTCGGCTTCGGCGGCCACAACGCGAGCCTCGCCGTCGCCGCCTGACACCCTCCTGCCAGACGTGCCGGGAACGGTCGGTTTCGGCCACCTTCGAACCGGGCGGGCGCACCGGTGTCCCCTCTGACGCCGGATCAATAGCCTTGTATGCACAATTCGTTCATACGAGGGGGCGACATGGCGACCGTTCAGCAGGTGCCCGACATTCTCTCGCCGCAGTTCGCGGCGGACCCCTACTCCGCCTACCGGGTGATGCGGGAGAGCGCTCCCCTCATCTGGCACGAGCCGACGCAGAGCTACCTCGTCTCCCGCTACCAGGACGTCGAGCGGGTCTTCAAGGACCGCGAGGGCGCGTTCACGACGGACAACTACAACTGGCAGGTCGAGCCGGTGCACGGCCGTACGATCCTCCAGCTCAGCGGCCGTGAGCACGCCGTACGCCGGGCCCTGGTCGCGCCGGCCTTCCGCGGGCGGGACCTGGAGGAGCACTTCCTCCCCGTCATCGAGCGGAACTCCCGGGAACTGGTCGACGCCTTCCGCGACCGCGGCGCGGTGGACCTCGTCGACGCGTACGCCACCCGCTTCCCGGTCAACGTGATCGCCGACATGCTCGGCCTGGACAAGGCCGACCACGACCGGTTCCACCGCTGGTACACCGCGGTCATCGACTTCCTGGGCAACCTGTCCGGCGACCCGGAGGTCGCCGCGCGGGGGGAGCGGACCCGCGTCGAGTTCGCCGAGTACATGCTCCCGATCATCCGCGAGCGGCGCCAGAACCCGGGCGACGACCTGCTGTCCAAGCTGTGCGTCGCCGAGGTGGACGGGGTGCGCATGAGCGACGAGGACATCAAGGCGTTCTGCAGCCTGCTGCTGGCGGCCGGCGGCGAGACGACGGACAAGGCGATCGCCGGCATCTTCGCCAACCTGCTGACGCACCCGGAGCAGCTGGCCGCCGTCCGTGCGGACAGAAGCCTGATCCCGAAGGCGTTCGCGGAGACGCTGCGCCACACGCCGCCGGTACACATGATCATGCGTCAGTCCGCGACGGAGGTGGCGCTCAGCGGCGGCACGATACCCGCGGGGGCGACCGTCACGTGCCTGATCGGCGCCGCCAACCGCGACGAGCAGCGGTACCGCGACCCGGACCGCTTCGACATCCACCGCGACGACCTGTCCACCGGCAACGCGTTCTCCGCCGCCGCCGACCACCTGGCGTTCGCCCTGGGCCGGCACTTCTGCGTCGGCGCGCTGCTCGCGAAGGCCGAGGTGGAGACCGGAGTCGGGCAGCTCCTCGACGCCATGCCGGACGTGCGCCTCGCGGACGGCTTCGATCCCGTGGAGCAGGGGGTGTTCACCCGCGGCCCGAAGTCGTTGCCGGTGACGTTCACGCCCGTCGCGGCCTGAGGTCGCCCGCTCCCCCGGCGGCCCCCGCCGTCACTGGGCCGCCGGGGTGAAGCGCACGGGCAGCGCCGTGAGCCCGCGCATCCAGATGGACGGCCGCCAGGTCAGTTCGGACGGCTCCGTGTCCAGCACCACGTCGGGCATCCGCTCCAGCAGCGTCTCCACGGCGGTGCGGGCGATGACGTCCGCCAGCAGCGGGGCGGGGTAGGGGCAGCGGTGCTCGCCGTTGCTGAAGGACAGGTGTGCCGAGTTCTCCGCTCCGACGTGCGCCTCCGGCCAGATCTGCGGGTCGGTGTTGGCCGCGGCCAGGCCCAGCACGAGGCAGTCGCCGGTCCGGATCAGACGGCCGCCGAGCTGCGTGTCGCGTACGGCCCAGCGCCCGATGAAGTTCTGGGTGGGGGTGTCCAGCCACAGCACCTCGTTGAGCGCCTGCCCGACGCTGACGCGTCCGCCGGACACGTTCACCGCGAACCGGTTGTCGGTGAGGAGCAGGCGCAGGGTGTTGCAGATCCAGTTCGCGGTGGGCTGCTGCGCGGCGGCGATGACGGAGATCAGGTCCTGCACGATCTCCACGTCGGTCAGGCCCGCCGGGTGCAGCAGCATCCGCGAGGTGACGTCCGGGCCGGGGCTGCGCCGCTTGTCGGCGACGAGCTGCGCGATGCGCTCGCCCACGCGTCCGTAGGCGGCGACCGGGTCGTCCCCCTCTGCGGCGTCGAGCGAGATCCGCAGGTCGGTGACGAGTTCTTCGGTGTCGGCGGCGCCCGCGGGCATGCCGCACATCTGGACGGCGGCGCGCATCGGCACCTGGTGGGCGTAGGAGTTCATCAGCTCGGCGACACCGCTGCCGGAGAAGCCGTCGATCAGCCGGTCCGCGATGACCCGGCAGTCGTGGCCGAGTTCGAACTGGTCGACCGCCTCCAGCGCCTGGGTGATGACCCCGGCCCGCCGCTGGTGCTCGGCGCCCTCGGCGAAGAGCACGGACGGCTGGTAGCCGACGTACGGCATGAGCGGCCAGTCCGGCGGGATGTGTTCCCACTGGTTCCAGCGGCGCGAGTCGCGGGCGAACAGCTCGTCGTGCTGGGTGACGTAGCTGACCTCGGGATAGCCGAGGACCAGCCAGGCCGGGATGTCGCCGTCCAGCAGGACCGGGGCGATCGGGCCGTGTTCCCGCCGCAGGCTGCGGTACAGCTCGGACGGCGTCTGCTGGTACTCCAGGCCGCTCAGGCGCACCGCCGTGCCGTGCGGCCGCGCGGGACAGCCGGGGGGCGGCACGGCGTCGCTGTTCGCGCCTGCGGTGGCGGTGAGGGTGCGGTGGTGGGCGGCGGACGGGTCGGCGCCGAGGCCGTCGGTCTCGGCGTCGGCACCGGTCAGGTCGGTCATGAGGTCGTCTCCCGTGCCAGGGCCATGTCGTACAGGTGGTTGACGAGGGTGATCAGGACGTGTTTGCCGGAGGACCGCACGCGCGCGTCGCAGTCGACCAGCAGCACGTGGTCGGGGAGTGCGAGGGCCTGCCGGATCTCGGCGAGGGAGAACGCGGAGGTGTCGTCGTCGAAGCGGTTGACCGCCACGACGAACGGCGTGCGGTGGTGTTCCAGCCGGTCGATGGCATACCAGGACTCGCTCATCCGGCGGGTGTCGACCAGCACCACGGCACCGAGGGTGCCGGCGAACAGGCGGTCCCAGAGGAACCAGAACCGTTCCTGCCCGGGGGCGCCGAAGAGGTAGAGCACCATCCGCTCGTTGAGCGTGATGCGCCCGAAGTCGAAGGCGACGGTGGTGGTGGTCTTCCCCGCCACCCCGGTGGTCTCGTCGACGCCGACGCCGGCCTGCGTCATCAGTTCCTCGGTGTTGAGCGGGCGGATCTCGCTGACCGCGCGCACCAGCGTGGTCTTCCCCACTCCGAAGCCGCCCACGACGACGATCTTGAGGCCGGTCTCGGCGCCGTGCGCCAGCGGCGTGCGGTCCGAACGGGCCGTGGGGAGGACGGGGCCGCCGCCGGGGTCGGCCGCGTCCGGGACGGGGTCCGAGGGGGTGAGTTCGGCGCCCAGTTCAGAGGTTGCGGAGTCCATTGAGCACCTCCATCAGGAGTGCGGAATCGGGCTGGGAGGCGACGGCCCGGGTGACGGGCGGGCGGCGGGCGGTGATCCTGCTGGTCGCCAGCAGGTCCCCGAGGAGGATGCGGACGACGGTCACCGGGAGCTTCAGCTCGGCCGCGATCTCGACGACCGCGATGGGCCGGCGGCACAGACCGAGGATGCGCACGTGCTCGGACTGCATGCCCGGGGTCGGCTCGCATTCGCTGACGATCAGCGTCACCAGGTCGAAGGTGTCGTCGTCTGCGCGGCAGCGCCCCTGCGTCAAGGTGTAGAGCCGGTCCGGTTCGCCGGTGTCGACGGGTTGCCTCACGAGCGGGTGCCCTCCGGGGAGAGCATCCGGGGCTCGGCGCGCAGGTGCTCGCCGATCTGCTCGACCATCTCGCTCATCTGGTGCCCTACGACGCCCGGGTCCGCGCCGTCGTCGGCGAGGACGGCGAGGTGGGCGCCGTCGCCCGCCTCCACGATGAACAGCAGGCCGCCGTGGAACTCGGTCATGGAGTGCCGCACGCCGCCGGTACCGTTGCCGAACTCCACCGACGCCCCCTGGGCGAGCGCCTGGATGCCCGAGCAGATGGCGGCCAGCTGGTCGGCCTGGTCGAGAGCGAGGTGACGGCTCCAGCAGAGTTTGAGGCCGTCCCGCGAGAGCACCAGCGCGTTGCGCGTGCCGGGGGTCCGTTCCAGCAGGTTCTCCAGGAGCCAGGTGAGGCTGTTGTCTGTGGTCGGCATGGTGGGGTGGGGGGCGGACAGGCCCAGGGAGCCGGTCACCAGCCCGTGCCTCCTTCTTCGTCGTGTCTCGGGCAGGGGAGGGGCCGCGTCGCGCCGTGGACACGGCCCCGGGTCGGCTGCGTGCGTGCCGGGGGCTACTCCGGCGGCGTCGGGGAGGCGTCCGTCTGGCCCCGGCGTGCGCGGTGGAAGGCGCCGAAGCCGGTCCCCGCGTCACGGGCATGGCGCGGTGTGCCGCCGGTGGACGGTGGCGGGGACTCGGCCCGGCGCCGCATCAGGTGCTCGGAGTGCTCCCGGTCGGCCGTGGCCATGGTGCGTCCGGGGAACCGGACGGGCAGGCCGCCGGGGGTGGACTCGGCGTCGCCGCCGGTCGCCTGGGCGGGCAGCGGCGCGGGACGGACCGGGTCGGGCGCGCCGCGCTCCGGGGGCGTCTCGGGGGTGCGGGGTGCCGGGTCGTCCGGCCCGAGGGAGTCCGGCGTGGGGTGGGTGCCCGACGTGCTCACGGCGTCGGCGAGCGCGGCCGGGGTGCCGTGCGGCGGGGTGTGCTGGGCGAGGTGGGAGCCGAAGTGCTCGGGCAGCGCGATGCGTCGCTGGGCGAGCAGCTGCGGTGGGAACAGCACCACGACGCCGGTGCCGCCGCGCGAGGAGGGCCGGAAGTTGACGGTCATGTGGTACTTGGCGGCGACCCGGCCCACCACGGCGAGGCCCAGCCGGGTGCCCTGGAGCAGCGCCAGGTCGTTGCACCGGCCCGACACCGCCTCCTCGGCGCGACGCATCGCCGCGTCGGCCATCTTCAGGCCGCTGTCCTCGATGGTGACGACGATGCCGGCGCTGCGCTCCTCGACGTAGACGTGCACCTCGTCGATGGGCGGTGAGAAGTTGGCGGCGTTGTCCATCAGTTCGGCGAGCAGGTGCATCACCGCCTCGGCGGCGAACCCGGCGATGGCCGCCGTGCTGGAGCAGTGCAGTCGCACCCGCTGGTAGGCCGCGATGCGCCCCATCGCGCCGCGCAGGATGCTCTCCATGCCGATGGGCTTGTTCCACGAGCGGCTGGTGCGGCCGCCCATCAGGAGGGCGAGCCGGTCGGTCATCAGACCGAGCTGTGAGGTGTTGTGGTCGAGCCGGAGCAGGTCGCCGAAGACGTCCTCGCCGTACCGGTCCTGCATCTCGCGCAGGTCGGCGAGCATGCCGACCGTCTTGGCCTGCACCCGGCTGAGCGCCTTGGCGCTGGCGCCCTGGGCGGCTGCCGCGCGCCGCTCGCTCCGGGCGAACTCCCGTACCAGCGACTCCAGCAGGGCCCGCAGCCGTGCGTCCTGCGGGCGTTCGAGACCGGCCAGCACGGTGTCGGCGGACGCGCCGTTGCGCAGGCCGGCCAGTGCGGTGGGGAGCACGGTGGCGGTGAGGCGGTCCAGCTCGCCGCCCGCCTGCTCGAGCCGCACGCGTGCGGTGGTCGCCGCGGCGGTGGCGGAGAGGGCGCGCTCCTCGGCGGCGCCCACCTCGGAGACGAACGTGTGCAGCAGCCGGCGCAGTTGCGGGTCCGACGGCTGCGGGGTCGCGGCCAGGGTCTCGTCGGCGCGGCCGCCCTCGGTGAGCCGGTCCAGCACGGCCGGAACGGTGACCTGGAGCAGGTGTCCGGCCTCGGCGGCGTGCTGGGCGGCCTGCCGGGCGGCGGCGCGGGCCTCGCGCCGGGCGGCCTCGGCCGCGCTGCGCGCCTGGCGTACCAGCGTCACGGCTGCCGCGGTGGCCGCCGCGAGGCCCAGCCAGGCGCACACCACGACTGCCAGCACCCAGCCCGTCGCGGGTCCGGGAGCGGCCAGTGTCACCGCCCCTCCCACGACGGCGGCCACCACCAGGAGGAGGAGTGGCACGGCCGGTGACATGCGCTGTTTCGCACTGTTCCGGCGCGGGCGGGGCGTGACGGGCACTGACATTCCGCGGTCCCTCGGTCGTGAGTGCGGGGCAGGAAGGCCGACCTGCGCGCATCGGCCGTACCGGACGCTAGTCACGTGGAGGGGTGGGGGGCGGGAGGAGTGGCAGAGGTGTCCCCACAACGAAGGACCTCGCTGCGAAAGCGCCTTCGCGGCCCGGACGTTCGTGGTAGACGCACACGCCCGCGCACACGTACGGAGCACGTCCGGATGTGCGACCCGCGAGGGTGCGGGAACGGGACAGGCCCGGCGGTGGAAACCGCCGGGCCTGTCCGGGAGGACGCCGTGCGGGCGCCCCGGGAGGGCGTCAGGAAAGCGCCGAGAGGGCCTGGTTGAGGGTCTTCGACGGGCGCATCACGGCGTCGGCCTTGGCGACCTGGGGCTGGTAGTAGCCGCCGATGTCGGCGGGCGAGCCCTGGACGGCGACCAGTTCGTCCACGATGGCCTGCTCCTGCGCAGTGAGCGTCTCGGCGAGGTCGGCGAACGCCTGCGCGAGCGCGGCGTCGTCGGTCTGCCGCGCCAGCTCCTGGGCCCAGTAGAGGGCCAGGTAGAAGTGACTGCCGCGGTTGTCGATGCCGCCGAGGCGACGGCTGGGCGACTTGTTCTCCTGGAGGAAGGTGCCGGTGGCACGGTCCAGGGTGTCGGCCAGGATCTGCGCACGGGCGTTGCCGGTGGTCTTCGCGAGGTGCTCGAAGCTGACGGCGAGGGCGAGGAACTCGCCCAGGCTGTCCCAGCGCAGGTAGTTCTCCTTGACCAGCTGCTGCACGTGCTTCGGCGCGGAGCCGCCGGCTCCGGTCTCGAAGAGGCCGCCGCCGTTGATGAGCGGCACCACCGACAGCATCTTGGCGCTGGTGCCCAGCTCCAGGATGGGGAAGAGGTCGGTCAGGTAGTCGCGGAGCACGTTGCCGGTGACGGAGATGGTGTTCTCGCCGCGGCGGATGCGCTCCAGGGAGAACGCCATGGCGTCGGCCGGCGCCATGATCTCGATGCGCAGGCCGTCGGTGTCGTGCTCCGGCAGGTAGGCGCGGACCTTCTCGATGAGGCGGGCGTCGTGCTCGCGGTTCTCGTCGAGCCAGAACACGGCGGGGTCGCCGGTGGCGCGGGCGCGGGTGACGGCGAGCTTGACCCAGTCGCGGATCGGTTCGTCCTTGGTCTGGCACATGCGGAAGATGTCACCGGCGCTGACGGTCTGCTCCAGCACCGCCTCGCCGTTCCCGTCCACCACGCGCACGGTGCCGGTCGAGGGGACCTCGAAGGTCTTGTCGTGGCTGCCGTACTCCTCGGCCTTCTGCGCCATCAGGCCGACGTTGGGCACCGTGCCCATCGTCGAGGGGTCGAAGGCGCCGTGGGCGCGGCAGTCGTCGATGACGACCTGGTAGATGCCGGCGTAGCTGCTGTCCGGGATGACCGCGAGGGCGTCCTGCTCCTGGTCGCCGGAGTTCCACATGTGGCCGGAGGTACGGATCATGGCGGGCATGGAGGCGTCGATGATGACGTCGCTCGGCACGTGCAGGTTGGTGATGCCGCGGTGCGAGTCGACCATGGCCAGGTCGGGGCCCTCGGCCAGCTCGGCCTCGAACGACGCCTTGATCTTGTCGCCCTCGGGCAGCGACTCCAGGCCCTTGAAGATGCCGCCGAGGCCGTCGTTCGGGGTGAGGCCGGCGGCGGCGAAGGTCTCGCCGTACTCCGCGAACGTCTTCGGGAAGAAGGCGCGGACGACGTGGCCGAAGATGATCGGGTCGGAGACCTTCATCATGGTGGCCTTGAGGTGCACGGAGAACAGCACGCCCTCCGCCTTGGCGCGGGCGACCTGCTGGGCGAGGAACTCGCGGAGCACGGCCACGCGCATCACGGAGGCGTCCACGACCTCGCCGGCCAGGACCGGCACCGACTCGCGCAGGACGGTGGTCGCACCGTCGTCGCCGTGCAGCTCGATGCGCAGCGCGCCGTCCCGCTCGACGACGGCGGACTTCTCCGTGGAGCGGAAGTCGTCGCCGGTCATGTGGGCGACGTTGGTCTTCGAGTCCGCGCTCCAGGCGCCCATGCGGTGCGGGTTGGCCTTGGCGTAGTTCTTGACGGACGCGGGGGCGCGGCGGTCGGAGTTGCCCTCGCGCAGGACGGGGTTGACGGCGCTGCCCTTGACCTTGTCGTAGCGGGCGCGGATCTCGCGCTCCTCGTCGGTCTTCGGGTCGTCCGGGTAGGCGGGCAGCGCGTAGCCCTGCTCCTGCAGCTCCGCGACCGCGGCCTTGAGCTGCGGGATCGACGCCGAGATGTTGGGCAGCTTGATGATGTTGGCCTGCGGCGTCCTGGCGAGCGCCCCCAGTTCGGCGAGCGCGTCGTCGATGCGCTGACCCGGCTCGAGGTGCTCGGGGAACTGCGCGATGATGCGCCCCGCGAGCGAGATGTCCCGGGTCTCCACCCGCACCCCGGCGGTCGAGGCGTAGGCCTCGATCACGGGCAGGAACGAGTACGTCGCCAGGGCCGGGGCCTCGTCGGTGTGCGTGTAGATGATGGTCGAGTCAGTCACCGGGTGCTCTCCGCTCCACGTCTGCAACATTTCTCGACATCAAGATACCGTCTGTGCCGCCGAACCCCGAAAGGGCCCGCCCCCTCCGCTCGCCGACTGCCGGGAGCCGCGCCGGGAGACGCTTCTCACCTGCACCGGAACGCGGACGGGTCACCCGTCTGCACTAGGCTCGACGGGCGCTTCGTGCGCGCCGCCGACCGGCACAGGACGTGAGGACCCTCCCATGTACCGCACCATGATGAAGTCGAAGATCCACCGGGCCACCGTGACCCAGGCCGACCTGCACTACGTCGGCTCGCTGACCATCAGCTCCGATCTGATGGAGGCGGCCGACCTGCTGCCCGGCGAGAAGGTGGACATCGTCGACGTCGACAACGGCGCGCGCCTGTCGACCTATGTGATCGAGGGCCCGCGGGATTCGGGCGTGATCGGCATCAACGGTGCCGCGGCCCGGCTGATCAGCCCCGGCGACCTGGTGATCATCATCTCGTACGCCCAGGTGTCCGACGAGGAGGCCCGCGGCCTCAAGCCGAGCGTGGTGTTCGTGGACGGGGACAACAAGGTGGCCCTCACGGGCCACGACCCGGCCGACGCACCGGAGGGCAGCGGCCTCCTCCGCGGCGACGTCGCGTGACGAGGGGGTGGCGGCCCTCCCGGACCCGCCACCCCCTCGGTCAGCGCGTGGTGGTGCTGTTGAACAGCGACCGCGACCAGACGTAGCCGACCAGGGCGATGCCCGCGCACCAGGCCAGCGAGATCCAGCCGGCGGAGCCGATCTCCGATCCGGAGAGCAGGCCGCGCAGCGTCTCGGTCATCGGCGTGAAGGGCTGATGCTCGGCGAACCAGCGCAGGCCCGGCGACATCGAGTCGGCCGGCACGAACGCCGAGCCCAGGAACGGCAGGAACTGGACCAGCAGCGGCTTGTTGCTCGCGGACTCCACCGTCTTGGAGATCAGGCCGAGAGCCGCCGACAGCCAGGTCACCGCGAACGCGATGGCCGCGAGGAGGCCGGTCGCGGCCAGCCACTCCAGCGCACTCGCGTCCGACCGGAAGCCGAGCGCGAAGGCGACGGCCACGACCAGGACGAGGCACACCATCGTCTGGAGCACGCTGCCCACGACGTGCCCCGTCATGAACGACGAGCGGGTGATCGCCATGGTGCGGAAGCGGTTGATGATGCCCTCGGTCATGTCGGAGCAGACCGCGATCGAGGTGGACATCGCGCCGGCGGCCACTCCCATGATGATGATGCCGGGGGTCAGGTACTCCAGGTAGGCGTCCCGGCCGCCGCCCATACCGGCGCCGATCGAGTCGCCGAAGGCGTACACGAACAGCAGCAGCATCAGGATCGGCGTCAGGGCGCTGCCGAAGCCCACGGCCGGATAGCGGATCGCGTGTTTGAGGTTGCGCCGCAGCATCGTCGTCGAGTCGTGGACGGCGTGGGTGAGGGTGCTCATCGCAGGGTCTCCTTGACGGGAAGCGGGGTGCGGACGCCGGCACCGGCGGTGCCGTCGCCGGTCAGGGCGAGGAAGACGTCGTCGAGGTCGGGGGTGTGCACGGAGAAGCCGGCCGCACGCGCACCGGCGGCGTCGAGGCGGTCGAGCAGCGCGCGCAACGCGTCGAGGCCGCCGTCGCCCGCCACGCGCAGGGCCAGGTTGTCGTCGTCGCGTGACGCCTCGGGGAAGGCCGCCGCCGCGCTCTCGTAGGCGTCGAGGCCGGTGAAGGTCAGCCGCACATGGCTGCCGGGGATCTGCGCCTTGAGGGCGTCGGCGGTGCCCTCGGCGATGATCCAGCCGCCGTCGAGCACGGCGATCCGGTCGGCGAGCTGGTCGGCCTCCTCCAGGTACTGCGTGGTGAGGAAGACGGTGGTGCCGCCCTCGACCAGCGAGCGCACCGTCTCCCACATGGTGCGGCGGCTGCGCGGGTCGAGCCCGGTCGTCGGCTCGTCCAGGAAGATCACCTGCGGATCGCCGACGAGCGTCATGGCGATGTCGAGCCGCCGCCGCATACCGCCGGAGAAGGTCGCGGCCCGCTTGTGGCCGACGTCCGCGATCCCGAACCGCTCCAGCAGCGCCCGCGCCCGGGACCGGCCCTCGCGCTTGCCGAGGCGCAGCAGGTCGGCCATCAGGAGCAGGTTCTCCTCGGCGGTGAGCAGGTCGTCGAGCGCGGCGAACTGCCCGGTGACGCCGATGGCGGCACGGACCCCGTCCGGCGAGGCGGCGATGTCGTGGCCCGCGACCTGCGCCCGGCCGCCGTCGGCGCCGATGAGGGTGGAGAGGATCTGCACGGTCGTGGTCTTGCCGGCGCCGTTGGGCCCGAGCAGGGCGAACACGGTTCCGGCCGGGATGTGCAGGTCGATGCCGTCGAGCACCGTCCTGTCGCCGTACGACTTGCGCAGACCGACGGCGGACACGGCGGCGGGCGGCGCCGCCTCGCCCGCGCGCCTGGGCGTGGGCATGACAGATGAAGACATGGAGTCCTCCTGGTCGAAGACAGAGGTGAAGGGTGTGATGAAGGGGGATGCGGGGGCCGGGCGTGCCCGGCAGGCGGGGCCGGCGCTCGGGGAGGGGCCCGGGAAGGGCCCCGGCCCGAGCGCCCGGGGAGGGCCGCTCAGGCTCCGGCGCGGCGCACGTCGATCGTGCCCCAGCGGGTCCTGGCGAGGATCTTGACGGTGTCCTCGACCTCCTCCGGGGGGCCGGAGTCGGCGAGCGCGTTGCGCACCTGGCCGCGCTCGGAGCTGACGTCGAGCCAGGCGGCGGTGCCGGGGCGGACGCCCACCTCGATGGCGCCGTACGAGTTCTCCATCGAGACGGTGCCGCGGGCGACCTCGGCGACGCGCAGCGTGCCGTGGGCGACCGTCGCGGCCACGGACCCCTCGGCACGTCCGACGTCGATGTCGCCGTGTGCGCCGCGCACCCGCAGGTCACCGAGCGCGGCACCGACGCTCGTGGCGCCGTGCGAGTTCTTCAGCACGGCGGGGCCGTCGACGGTGCCGACGCGCACCCCGCCGAAGCTGGTGGCGATGTCGGCGCTCCCCTCGACCCGGTCGACGTGCACCGAGCCGTGGGAGGTGACCAGCCGGAGCGGACCGGTCGTGCCGAGACGGGTGTCGCCCGACGAGATCTTCACGTGGACCTCGCCGAGCCGGCCCTCGCCGAACACCTGGGTCCAGGAGCCGGTCACGTCGACCCGGGAGCCCGCGGGCAGTTCGACCGCCACGTCGACGGCACCACTGGGGCCCACCATGCGGCGTTCCTTGGTCCTGACGGTCAGGACGCCGTTCGCGTACCCGACCTCGGTCTGCTCGGCGGCCCGTACGTCCTTGTTCCGCTTCGGGTCGCGGGGGCGCACCTCGACGTGCGTGTCGGAGCGGTCGGCCGCGGCGACGCGGAGGGAGCCGGCCCCCACGTGGAGGGTGGCCGTAATCGGCTCGGGAGTGTCGAAATCAGGCATGGCGGTACCGTCCTCATGAGTCCTTGGAGCGTCCCCGCAGGTGGGACGTGGTGTGAGTGGGGAGCGGGCGGGCGCGGGCGCGGCTAGCGCACCCAGCCCGTGAAGCTCTGGCCGACCGTGGGGGTCCTTCCGGCGGGGCGCGGGTGCGCGCCGCCGTCGACCGCCGCCGAGACGGCCCGCACCAGCCACGCGTTGACCGACAGCCCCTCGCCGCTCGCGGCCTCCTCGGCGCGCGCCTTGAGGTGGGCCGGCAGGCGCAGGTTGACGCGTGCGGTGGCACCGTCGTCGCCGTCGGCGGGAGCGGGAGCCTTGAGCGTCTCGACGGGCCCGGCGGCCGCTTCCGCGGCGCCGGGGCCGCCGGGCGGCGGCGTGACGACGAAGTCGGGATCGAGCCCGCGCAGCCGCACGTCCACCGACCCCGGGGCGAGCTCGCGGGTGATCTCGTCCATCGCGGCGGAGAGCACGCTGAGCATGGCCAGCCGGGTCGCCGACTCCAGCGGGGCGGTGAGCCGGTCGGCCAGCTCACGGGCTTCCTCCCCGCCGGCTTCGGCGGCCACCGCGAGTTCACGGCGGAGTGTGTCGACATACGGGGTGAGATCCATGACGCCATAGTGACACCACTATGGCGCCACGCGCAAGCCACTACGGCACCCACCTCGAAAGAGGCCCCCACGCCAACGCCCTTACCTGCGAGAACAGTCGCAGATTCGACGGCACCACGATGACGCCAGAGACAACCGCACACTACTCGGCGACGCGAAGTGGCGCCATCAGGCGCCAGAACGATGCCGCGCGGCACCACGCATGACGCCAGGCGCCACAGAGGGGCGGGCCGCACCGCCGGACGGGTGCCGCCGCACTCGCCACGTCCTCAAGTGGACGCCTAGAAAGCGACAAAACACGCATAACACCCCGAACCGTGCGAACGTTGTCCCGCAGGTTCGCCGGGTGCCGACGCGCTGCCGCCGTCGGCCCCGAGGAGAGGGAACGGAGCCCCGATGCGGAACGACACGGACGGCACGGCACCCGCGACGCCGGTCGCGGACCCCGGCCCGCGCTTCGACCGGGCGAGCGCGGTCGCCGACGCCGTTCTCTACGAGGGCTACCTCCTCTACCCCTACCGCCGCTCCTCCGGCAAGAACCGGGTCCGCTGGCAGTTCGGGCTGCTCGCGCCGCGCCGGTGGATCGAGGCCGACGGCCCCGTCACCCCGGTGCTGGCCGGCTCCGCGGAGTCCTGGCGGCAGCAGACCGAGTGCCTGTGCGAGGCCGCCGACGACGCCGTGGTGCACGTCCGCGTGCGCCACCTGCAGTTGCAGCAGCGGCAGGTCGAGCGGCGCGAGGCGGACGGCACGTTCACTCCGGTGGATCAACTGGAGGCCGGCGACGAGGTGTACCTCCCCTTCGACGAGGCGGTGCCCCACGAGACCGACCTGACCGTCCCGCTGGCGGAACTGCTCGCCGACGGCGCACGCGGACGCGGCTTCCCGGTGCACTCCCCCGGCGGCGAGGAGACCGAGGAGCTGCCCGGCGGCAGCGGCAGGCTGGTCCGCCGCAGGCGGCCCGTCGAGGCGACGGTCACCGTGTCCGCCGAACGGCTCGACACCGGCCGCCCCGCCTTCCGGCTGCGCATCCGCACCGAGAACACCGACACCTCCGTCGGCCCGGACACCCCCCGCGAGGAGGCGCTGCGCCACGCGCTGATCGCCACCCACACGCTCGTCGGCGGCCACGGCCTCGACTTCGCGTCGCTCGCCGACCCGCCCGCGTGGGCCGAGCCGTACGCCCGCGGCTGCCGCAACGAGCACACCTTCCCCGTGCTCGCGGGCGAGCCGGGCAGCCACGACCTGGTGCTGTCCTCGCCGATCATCCTCTCCGACCACCCGCAGGTCGCCCCGGAGAGCCCCGGCGACCTGCACGACGCGGCGGAGATCGACGAGATCCTCTCGCTGCGCACGCTGCTGCTCACCGACGAGGAGAAGCGCGAGGCCCGGGCGACCGACCGGCGCGCCGCCGAGATCCTCGACCGGGTGGACGCCATGCCGCCGGAGGTCTTCGCCCGGCTGCACGGCACGATCCGCTCGCTGCGCCCCTCCCCCGACCCCTGCGACCTCACCGACCACTGACCCGGCGGGCCCGGTGACCGCCACCGACCGACCCCGCGCACGGCTGCCAAGGAGGCCGACGACATGACCATAGACAGCGGCACCACCCAGACCGACGGGCAGGCGTCCCGCGGGGCCGAGCGCAAGGGTTTCGACGAGGTCGACATCCTGTGGATCTCCGAGGGCCTGAGCTGCGACGGCGACACCGTGTCGATGACCGCGTCCGGCCAGCCGTCCATCGAGGACGTCGTGCTGGGGCTCATCCCCGGGCTGCCCAAGGTGAACCTGCACAACAAGGTGCTGTCGCCGACGATGGGCGGCGAGGAGTACCTCGCCCCCTTCCGGGCCGCGGCCCGCGGCGAGGCCGCCAACCCGTTCATCCTGGTCATCGAGGGGTCGATCCCGAACCAGAACATCATCGAGGGCGACGGCTACTGGACCTCGTTCGGCAACGACGAGACGACCGGCGAGCCGCTCCCCCTCAACTGGTGGCTGGACCACCTGGGTCCGCACGCCTGGGCGGTGGTGGCGGCGGGCACCTGCGCCACGTACGGCGGCATCCACGCCATGGCGGGCAACCCCACCGGCGCCATGGGCCTCGCCGACTACCTGGGCTGGGACTACCGCTCCGCGGGCGGGCTGCCCATCGTCAACGTGCCGGGCTGCCCGATCCAGCCGGAGAACTTCATGGAGACCCTGACCTGGGTCCTCTACCACGCGACCGGCGCGGCGCCGCCGCCCCCGCTGGACGAGATGCTGCGCCCGCAGTGGCTGTTCGGCAGGACGGTGCACGAGGGCTGCGACCGCGCCGCCTACTACGAGCAGGCCGACTTCGCGAAGGACTACAACTCGCCCAAGTGTCAGGTGAAGGTCGGCTGCTGGGGCCCCGTCGTCAACTGCAACGTGCCCAAGCGCGGCTGGATGAACGGCATCGGCGGCTGCCCCAACGTCGGCGGCATCTGCATCGGCTGCACCATGCCGGGCTTCCCGGACGCGTTCATGCCGTTCATGGACACCCCTCCGGGCGGCGGCCTGTCGTCGGTCCTCATCCGGCCGTACGGCGCCTTCATCCGGCGGATGCGCGGCATCACCAACGCCGTGGTCAACCAGGAACCGAAGTGGCGGCACAACGAGGACGCGGTGACCACCGGCTACGACCCGCACTGGCGCGCCTGAACCGGCCGGCCCGACCCCTCCCCACACCTCCGCACACCTCCGCGCAGCGAAGCAGACGAACGAGATGGGAACTGACATGACGGCAACCGAATCCCGGGCCGGGACCGGAGAGCGCCAGCCCTCGCAGATGGTGGACATGGCGTGGGACCCGATCACCCGGATCGTCGGGAACCTCGGCATCTACACCAAGATCGACTTCGCCAACCGCGAGGTCGCCGAGTGCCACAGCACCTCGTCGCTGTTCCGCGGCTACTCGGTGTTCATGAAGGGCAAGGACCCCCGCGACGCCGGCTTCATCACCAGCCGCATCTGCGGCATCTGCGGCGACAACCACACCACCTGCTCCAACTACGCGCAGCAGATGGCATACGGCATCAAGCCGCCGCCGATGGCTGAGCTGATCACCAACCTCGGCGAGGCGGCCGAGTACATCTTCGACCACACCATCTACCAGGACAACCTGCTCTTCGCCGACTACTGCGAGGCGATGGTCAAGCAGACCAACCCCGGGGTCCTGGACCAGGCCGAGCGCACCCCCGCCCCCAAGGCAGAGATCCACGGCATGCGGACGATCGCCGACATCATGCGGGCGTTCAACCCGTTCGAGGGGTCGGTCTACAAGGAGGCGCTGAAGGTCAGCCGCGTCACGCGCGAGATGTTCTGCCTCATGGAGGGGCGGCACGTGCACCCGTCGACGCTCTACCCGGGCGGCGTCGGCACGATGCCGGAGCCCACCGTCTTCACCGACTACCTGACCCGGCTGGTCGGCGTCCTGGACTTCGTGAAGAAGTCCGTGGCGCTGTGCGACGACGTCTTCGACTTCTTCTACGAGGCGCTGCCCGGCTACGAGGAGGTCGGCCGCCGCCGCATCCTGCTCGGCTGCTGGGGCGCCTGGCAGGACCACCGGGTGTGCGACTACCGCTACGCGTCGATGAACGAGTGGGGCAAGGCGATGTACGTCACCCCGGGCATCGTCGTCGACGGCGAGCTGCGCACCAACAACCTCGTCGACATCAACCTCGGCATGCGCATCCTGCTGGGCAGCTCCTTCTACGAGGACTGGACGAACGAGCAGCCGTTCGTCACCCACGACCCGCTGGGCAACCCGGTCGACATGCGCCACCCGTGGAACCAGACGACCGTCCCGATGCCGCAGAAGCGGGACTTCGGCGGGAACTACAGCTGGGTGATGAGCCCGCGCTGGTACGACCAGCAGTCCGGCGACCACCTCGCGCTGGACACCGGCGGCGGCCCCATCGCCCGCCTCTGGTCCACCGCGCTGGCCGGTCTGGTGGACGCCCGCTACGTGAAGTCCACCGGGCGGAGCGTGCAGATCTCGCTGCCGAAGAGCGCCGCGCTGCCGGAGATGACGCTGGAGTGGAAGGTCCCGCAGTGGAGCAACACCCTGGAGCGCGGCCGGGCCCGGTCCTACTTCGTCGCGTACGCGGCGGCGATGGCGATGCAGTTCGTCGAGGAGGCCCTGCAGCTGGTGCGTGCGGGCGAGACCCGCGTCTTCA
The DNA here is from genome assembly GCF_000426325.1 of Streptomyces sp. CNS606. NCBI lineage: Bacteria > Bacillati > Actinomycetota > Actinomycetes > Kitasatosporales > Streptomycetaceae > Streptomyces > Streptomyces sp. CNS606. The sequence goes on along the minus strand of NZ_AUFD01000009.1, from coordinate 186,481 downwards.
CCGACTTCGAGGTGCCGGACGAGGCGATCGGCTGCGGCTTCCACGAGGCGGTGCGCGGCGTCCTGTCCCACCACCTGGTCATCAAGGACAAGAAGATCGCGAACTACCACCCGTATCCGCCGACGCCGTGGAACGGCAGCCCCCGCGACAGCTACGGCACCCCCGGCCCGTACGAGGACGCGGTGCAGGGCCAGCCCATCTTCGAGGAGAACGGTCCGGAGAACTTCAAGGGCGTCGACATCATGCGCACCGTGCGCAGCTTCGACCCGTGCCTGCCGTGCGGGGTGCACATGTACCTCGGCAAGGGCAACGAACTCAAGAAGGTGCACTCCCCGAACTTCGGGACGGCCGGCCATGGGTGACGCCTGCTGCGGCGGCGGCGCCGCTTCCGGGACCGCGCCCCCGGCCGGTACGACGGGCGCGCCGCCCGCCGCCGCGCCGTCCGGCCGGCTCGACGACACGGCCGTCGGCGCGCGCCTGGCGCGTGCCGACGACCTCCTCGGACGCGTCGAGGGCGTCGCCGGCCCCACGACCGAGGCGGCCGTCGAGGCCGTGCAGACGCTCGCCGAGATCTACGGCGAGGCGCTGGCCCGCGTCCTGGACCTGGCCGGCGAGGAACTGCGCGCGCGGATGGGCGCGGACGAACTGCTCGCGCACCTGATGGTGCTGCACGAACTCCACCCGGAGCCCGTGGAGGCGCGGGTGGCCGCCGCCGTGGAACGCCTACGGCCCGGCGTGCAGGAGCACGGCGGGGACGTCGAACTCGTCGGCGTCGACGGCACCGTGGCGACCGTACGGCTGCAGGCGAAGGGGTGCGGGACGTCGGCGGGGACGCTGGAGGAGGCGGTGCGCGAGGCCGTGCTGGGCGTGGCGCCCGAGCTGACGGAGGTGCGGCGGGCACCGGCCGAGGGCGGCTCCGACCAGGCGTTCGTGCCCCTCGACACGCTGACCGTCGCCCGCCCGCCGTCGGTGCCCGCCGGGGAGCGGACATGAGCACGGGCGCGCTCGCGCGGGTCGTGCGCGGCGCCGGGGCACGGCGCGCGGCGCGCGCCGCCGAGCACTGCGACATGTGCCGCGCCCCGGTCGCCGCCACCCACCGGCACATGCTGGACACCGCGCGCGGGGAGATGCTGTGCGTCTGCGTGCCCTGCACCCTGCTCTTCGAGCAGCAGGCGGCGAGCAACGGGCACTTCCGGCTGGTGCCGCGGCGCCGCGTACGACTGGCTCCCCTGTCCACGGAATCCCTGGGCGTGCCCGTCGGGCTGGCGTTCTTCGTGCCGGACGCCGACGGCGGCGTGGAGGCGCACTTCCCCGGCCCGGCAGGTCCGGCGCAGGCGGAGGTCGACGCCGCGGCCTGGCGGCGTCTGGGCGAGGACCACCCGGAACTCGCCGCGCTGGAGCCCGGCGTGCAGGCGCTGCTGGTCAACACCGTGCGCGGGCAGCAGCACCACTGGATCGTCCCGCTCGACGACTGCTTCCGCCTGGTCGCCCTGGTGCGGCAGGAGTGGCGGGGCCTGTCCGGCGGCGGCCGGGTCTGGCCCGAGGTCGAGCGCTTCTTCACGGAACTCACCGAGGACGACTGACGGACGCAGCGAAAGGAGACCGTCATGGGTCGCATACGCGTCGGAAGGCCCGACACCAAGCCGGACGCCACCTCCCACGTGCCCGGCATCCACGAGGGAAACGAAGGCCCCTACGAGGGCCAGCCGGGCCACCACCCGGACGGCACCGCCGACTCCCGGCGCTCCACCGGGGTGCAGTGGAGGAAGCACGACCCGGTGTCCGACACCATGCCCAACCTCCCCCCGGGCTGAGCCCCGCCGAACCGTTACCAGGAAGGAGCGTCACCATGGCCATGGCCAGAAACGTGCTCATCGCACAGGGCGCACTGCTCGGCGGGCTGGCGCTCGCCCTGCTCGTGCGCGAGTTTCCCGGCCTCCTCCGGGAGATCAGGATCTTCCGGATGATGGACGACCACGCCGGCGCGCGATAGCCCGCGTCGACGAAGGGGCCCCGGTGGACGTCAGGCGTCCGCCGGGGCCCCTTCCCTGCGGGAATCTCCTGACGTGGACGGTCAGTCGAGGCAGAACTCGTTGCCCTCGACGTCCTGCATCACGAGGCAGGACTCGTCGTCCTCGTCGGCGGGCAGCAGGCGCACGCGTACGGCGCCGAGCGCGACGAGCCGTGCGCATTCGGCCTCCAGCGCGGCCACGCGCTCCTCGCCCACGAGCCCGGTGCCGGTCCGCACGTCGAGATGCAGGCGGTTCTTGACGGTCTTGCCTTCGGGAACGCGCTGGAAGAACATCCGCGGCTCGGTGCCCACGGGATCGATCCACGCGTACGCCGGCCCCCGGTGCCCGGGCGGCTGCGCCCGGTCGGCATCACTCCAGGTGGCGAAACCCTCCGGTGGCGGCGGCACTTCGTACCCCAGCGCCTCGCGCCAGAAGCGAGCGACGCGCTCCGGTTCCGCGCAGTCGAAGGTGATCTGGATGTGCTTGATCGACGGCATCGGCCCATCGTAGAGGCGGCGTGTGCGTCGTCTCGACGGGTTCAGCTCGCCAGGGAGAGCTTCGCGGCGAAGCCCAGGAACGCCGTTCCGGCGGCGGCCGAGGCCCCGGCCTGGAGGCGGCGGCGCCGGCGGAAGGCGGCTGCCAGCCGCGTACCGGAGAAGATCAGCACGGACAGGTAGGCGATGCTGAACAGCTGCGCCCACAGCCCCAGCGCGACGAACGACAGCGCGGGGTGCGGGTAGGCCGGGTCCACGAACTGCACGAAGAACGAGACGAAGAACAGGATCGCCTTCGGGTTGAGCAGGCTGGCCACCAGCGCCCGCCGGTACGGCCGCTCCCCGGTGTCGCCGACCGCGGCCTCGGCCGGAGCGTCGGGGGCGCGCCCCTCGCTCCGGCGGCGCCAGAGCCGCCAGGCCCCCCGCAGCAGGCCGACGGCGAGCCAGGTCAGGTACCCGGCACCCGCGAACTTCACCACCGCGAAGGCCAGTGGGCTGGCCTGCAGCAACGAGGCCACTCCGCCCGCGGACAGCGCCATCAGCACCGCGTCGCCGCACACCACTCCGCCCGCCGCCCGGTACCCGGCGCGCACGCCGCGCCGCGCCGCGACCGAGACGACGTAGAGCGAGTTCGGCCCCGGCAGCAGAATGATCAGCGCGAGCCCCACCAGGTAGGTGGGGAGATCCGTTATCCCCAGCACGAGACGCAGCCTGGCACGGACCCGCGTAAGGTGCATAACGCGTTTTGCCATACGGACACGCGCGGCGCCGGGACCTTACCCGGACGCCGGCGCCCCGCGCCCGCAGACGAACCGGAAGCCCCGCAGCGCCACGGTCGCCGCGGGCCTGCGCCCGTGGAGGAACCCCAGCGGGCTTCCCCCGTCCACGGTGAACCGAGCACGCCGCCCCACGTACGGACGGCCGGTCACGCGCAGCGGCACGCGTGCCGTCTCCCCGCCCACGTCCTGCACCAGGTGGGCGCGCACCGGGAGGCGTCCGGGCAACGGCACGCCCGTCCGGTGGTCGCCGTGCACGGTCCCGCCGTCCGCGGTCGTCAGCCGCGCCCGGAGACCGGAGGCGTCACGGCTGAAGGCGAACGCACCCGGCTCCTTCGGGATGCCCCACAACTCCCGGCCCCCGCGCAGGGAGCGTTCGTCGTCCACCCACGCGGCGACGGCCGTCCCGGCGATCCGCCCGCGGTAGGTCACCGCGAGGGCCGCCAGCAGTTCGCGGTAGGCCGGCACGCCGGGGGGCCGGTAGTCCACCCAGAACGTGACCAGGGTGACCTTGCCGCCCACGATGAGGGGCCGTGCCCCGTGCGGCAGCCGCCATCGCGGCGGCGTCCATGTCCCCGGCCAACTGCCACGGCTCGGGCGGGTAGTCGCTCATGCGACGGTCAACGCGTGGTCGCGTGGGCGAGGAAGCGCGCCCACCTCTCGCGCCCGACGCTGAAGGGCCGGCGGGTGAGGTCCTTGGAGTCCCGCACGTGAACGGCGTCGGCGGCCACGGTCACCTCGATGCAGTCGTCGCCCTGCGTGCCGCTGCGGCTGGACTTGAACCAGGTGAGTGCATCGGTGCTCACAGTTCTCCTCGCAGTCGCTCCAGCAGGTCCCGCGATTCCTGTGGCGGCAGGCAGCGCAGTGTGTCATAACGCTGCTGGCAGATCATCACACTGCGCAATGACTGATGGCCACACTGTCACCGCGCGGTGTACTGTGCCGACTGAACGGGTTGCCTCATCCCGAACATGAGGCAGCCCCCGGAGGTGTTGGAAGCACCGGCCCGGGGGCCTACACCCCAGAGGACTTAACAGGAGTCCCCGAGATGCTTCGGCATGTTATCCCTCCGGCGCGTGCGTACGCGCAGATCCCGAACACCATCCTCCGCCACCCGCGCCTGTCACCGGACGCGAAGACCCTCCTCACCTGGCAGCTCTCCCTCCCCGCGAGCGAGGCCCAGTGCCTCAGCGACACCGCCCGCCGCGCCGGGATCAAGAAGTGCGCCTTCCAGAAGGCCAAACGCCAGCTCCTGGACGAGGGCTACCTCCACCAGTGGACCCTTCGCGCCGACGGAGGACGCTTCCTCACCGTCCAGCTCGTCGCCAACACCCCGCTCAACGCGACGGAGGCGCTCGCCGCCCGCGACGGCCACCAACCCCCGCCCGGCGGCAGGAAGACGACGTCCCGCACGGACGCGCAGCCGCCGAGTGCCGCTCCACCGGCCCCCGGACAGCCAACCCGTCCGTCCGTCGGCCGCCTCCACAAGAAGAACACCCGGGAGAACACCACCCCACCCACCAACCCCGCCCCCGAACCCGCAGGCGAACCGGTGGCCGCGCCCGACCCCGACCCCGCCGCGCAACACGCCGCCGCACGGACCCTGCTGCTCTCCCTCGGCCGCGTCGACCCCCAACTCGCCCTGCCCACCCGCACCGCACAACGCTGGGCACCACTCGCCGCGACATGGCTCGACAGCGGCCTCTCCCCCCTGCACATCCGCCACGCCCTCACCGACGGCCTGCAAGGCGCCCGCAACCCACTCGGCGCCCTGCACTGGCGGCTCCAGCACGCCCTCCCCGACGTCCCACCGGCCCCGCCCGCGACACCCGCCGCCCCCGCACCGGAACCACGCGTCTCCCGCATGCGCGAATGCGCCACACGCCACGACCAGCCCCGCCTCTTCACCCCGCCACCCGGCACCGACGAGACACGCTGCCCCGCCTGCCGCACCACCGGCACACCCACTCCCCCACCACCCCCGGCCGGCTCCGGCTACGCCGAATTCACCGCCGCCCGCCAGAGCCGGCCCTCCACACCCCGTCCGACCCCACGCCCCCGCACCATCCACCGCCACCGACGCCGCGGGTGACCGCCGAAGGTGAGGCGTCAGCGCCGGCTACGCCCGCCCTGACGAGGCGCGGGCCGCGGCCGCAGGCGCGCTCCGCGGGACGTCCTTGAGGAAGAGGAGAGCGTCGACGGTCGTCAGGTGGGCCGGGTCGAGCGGGGCGTAACCGAACCACGGAGACGTGCGACGCGCGGGACGGGTGTCGCCGAGGGCGGTGGCCAGCCGGGGCGCGTCGACGAGGCAGCGTTCTTCCGGCAGCGCGTGCAGGAGTCCTTCGACGCTGTCCGGCGGCGGGATGTCCACACCGTGGTGGCGGAGGGTGCCGAGGGCGGTGGCGACGAAGGCGTACTCCTCACCGAGCAGGTCGCCCACCAGCGCGCCGGCGCTCCACCACTCCACCCGCCCCTGCCACATCTGCATCGAGCTCTTCTCCCGCTGGAAGTGGGAGTTCTGGGCGTGGGCGAGCACCGGGCCGCGTTCGGCGAGGGCGAGGAGGTTGTCGGCCATCATCAGGTCGCGCAGCGCGCACAGCCGGGTCATGCGGGCCGGTGAGGGGTCGGCCATCGCGTGGTGGTAGCGCAGCAGGCCCGTCGCGGTGCGCCCGTACAGTCGCGCGCGGTCGAAGGCCTCGCGGGACGTCGCCGCGACCGCGTGCGGCCGGTGCGCGTCGAGCAGGGCCACCATGTCGTCGGCGAGCAGCCGCAACCGACCGGCCTCGGCCGACTGCCCCACCGACTCGGCCGGGTCCCTCATGGCGGCGGGCTCGGTCCACGGGGCGTCGGCGCCGAGCAGGTCGTCGAGCGCCGACGCCGTACAGGGCATCAGGTCCGTGTCCACGCAGACCGCGAGGTAGTCGTGCAGGGCGGAGAGGGCGTGGCGGGGGCTCGCGGCGTGGGTGATCTCCAGCGGGCCGTCGAACCCGGCGAACCGGACGTGTTCGGACGCGGGCCGGTCGTCGTTGTGTTCCCGCATCCAGCGCACGAGCGCGCGGTTGGCGGCGGAGGCGCCCCATCCGTGGCTGAACCCGCGCTCCATGACGTCGTCGAGGGTCCCGGCGCCCGAGGTGACGTAGCCGTCCACGACGAGGCCCGCCAGGCAGTCGCTCTCGATCGCGATCGTCCGGTAGCCCTCCTGTTCGACGAGCTGCCGGAAGAGGGCGTTGCGCACCTCCAGCAGCGCGTCCTCGTCGTGTGTGGGCTCGCCCAGGGCGAGCATCCGGGGCCGGGCCGGGAGCAGTTCCAGGAGAGCGCCGGCCTCGACGGCATGGGTGGTGGGTTTGATGTCGGCATTCATGCCTTCAACGGTATCGTTGAACCTTCGGTGGAGACTTGGACGCGAATTCAGCGCGGCCACGGGGCGAAACCTTCAAACGGCCGATCATCTCGGAACCACGCCCGGCTCGTCGATGACCGGCCGTCGCCGCTGGGAGGCGGCACCGGGCGGCCGGCACGCGGACGGCTGTCCGCCCGCGGCCGGGCGCCGCGGACCGGGGCAGGAGAGCCGGTTGCGTACCCGAGCCGACGCGGGGTGAGAGCTCGGCCACCGGCCGAGGGCCGGCCGGGCCAGGTGGAACGCCGGGGCGGCGGCGGCCGTTGACCACCAGAAGCCGAGATTCCACATACGTTGAGGTTCACTTCATGCAGATCCGACATTTCCGGCGAAAGGGCCGCCGGTGGCTCGCGGGCGCGGCCACCGTCGCCGTACTCGCCGGGACCGGCAGCTGGGTCGCTTCCGCCGACGACTCAGCACCCACCGTGCACCGCCAGGAACGGGTGCACGACATGCCGGGGGCGGAGATCGACACCTCGTACTTCACGACAGGTGGCGACCGACCGCGGCCCGCGGTGCTCCTCGCGCACGGTTTCGGCGGCAGCAAGCAGGACGTCCGCACCCAGGCCGAGCAGCTGGCGCAGGACGGGTACGCCGTCCTCACCTGGTCCGCGCGCGGCTTCGGTGAGTCCACCGGGAAGATCGGCCTGAACGACCCGGAACGCGAGGTCGCGGACGTCTCCCGGCTCATCGACTGGCTGGCGGAGCGCCCCGAGGTGCAGCGCGACGGCGACGGCGACCCGCGCGTCGGCATCAGCGGCTCCTCGTACGGGGGCGCCGTCTCCCTGCTGGCGACGGCCCTCGACGAGCGGGTGGACGCCCTCGCGCCCCGGATCACCTACGGGAACCTCGCCGACGCGCTCTTCCCCGACGGCGTCTTCAAGAAGCTCTGGGCCGGGATCTTCTTCTCGACCGGTACGGCGGCAGCCCCCGGCGGCCTGGCACCGGGCGGCCCGACGAACGGCGAACCGCCGGCCGAGGACCCCGCCGACGGCCGCGAACGGTCCGGGGCGGACTCCGCAGGAGACTCCGCGGCCCCTGCGGACGCGCCCGCCGACGGCGGCGCATCGGCGCCTGCCGACCCCACGGCCTGCGGCGCGTTCACGAAGGAACTCTGCGCCATGTACCAGCGGGTCGCCGTGGCCGGAAAGCCCGACCCGGAGGCCCGTGCGCTGCTGGAGAGCCGTAGCCCGTCGGCGTTCGCCGACCGCATCGACGAACCCGCGCTCCTCGTCCAGGGGCAGTCCGACTCGCTCTTCCCCCTCTCCCACGCGGACGCCACCGCCGAGGCGATCCGCGGCAACGGCGCCCCCGTCGCCGTCGACTGGATCGCCGGGGGCCACGACGGCGGCGACAGCGAAACCGCCCGCGTCGAAGCCCGCATCGGCGACTGGTTCGACCGCCACCTCAAGCAGGACGAGAGCGCGGACACCGGCCCGGCGTTCCGCGTGACCCGGACCGGCGGCATCGACTCCACCGACGGCCAGGTGACCTCGCGCGGCGCGACCAGCACCTCCTACCCCGGCCTCACCGCCGGCACCCGCGAGGTGGAGCTCTCCGGACCGGAGCAGCGGTTCGCCAACCCTGCCGGCGGCGCACCGCCGGCCATCTCCTCCGTCCCCGGGCTGAGCGGCGGCGCCGGCGCGCTCTCCTCCTTCGGCGTCGGGATCTCCCTCGACTTCCCCGGCCAGCACGCGCGGTTCGAGTCGGCGCCGCTGGACCGCCCGCTGCGCATCACCGGCACGCCCACCGTCGACGTCGAAGTGGCCTCCGACAGCGGCGAAGCGGTGCTGTTCGCCAAGCTCTACGACGTCGGGCCGGGCGGCAGACAGCAGGTCCTGCCCTCGCAGCTGGTCGCCCCGGTCCGGATCGAGGACGCGCAGGACGGCAGGAAGGTCGAACTGACCCTTCCGGCCGTCGACCACGAGGTCGACGCCGGGCACCGGCTGCGGCTGGTCCTCGCGGCCACCGACCTCGGGTACGCGTCCCCGGACGAGCCCGCGCGCTACACCGCGTCCGTGACGGGAGCCCTCTCCGTGCCCACCGCGCCGGACGTGCGGACCGAGGACGCCGGGCTGGCCTGGTGGGTGTGGGCGCTGCCCGCAGCAGGCGCCGTGCTGGCCGCCGCCCTCCTGCTCACCGCACGCCGCCGGTCCGTGCCGCCCGCCCCGGACGCCGAACGGGCCGAGGTGCCGCTGGAGATCACCGGCCTGACCAAGCGCTACGCCGGAGCGTCCGACCGGTACGCCGTGCGGGAGCTGTCCTTCCGCGTCGAGCCGGGCCAGGTGCTCGGTCTCCTCGGCCCGAACGGCGCCGGCAAGACGACCACCCTGCGGATGCTGATGGGCCTGATCCGCCCCGACGAAGGAGAGATCCGGGTCTTCGGCCACGCCATCCGGCCCGGTGCGCCCGTGCTGTCCCGGGTCGGCGCGTTCGTCGAGGGAGCCGGCTTCCTGCCGCACCTGTCCGGCCGGGAGAACCTGGAGCTGTACTGGGCGGCCACCGGACGACCGGCCGCCGACGCCCAGATCGAGGAGGTCCTGGAGATCGCCGGGCTCGGCGACGCGCTGGCCCGCGCCGTCCGCACGTACTCGCAGGGCATGCGGCAACGGCTCGCCATCGCCCAGGCCATGCTCGGAATGCCGGACCTGCTCATCCTGGACGAGCCCACCAACGGCCTCGACCCGCCGCAGATCCGCGAGATGCGGGAGGTGATGACCCGTTACGCGGCCGACGGCCGGACCGTCATCGTCTCCAGCCACCTGCTCTCCGAGGTCGAGCAGTGCTGCACCCACCTGGTGGTCATGGACCGCGGCCGGCTGGTCCAGGCGGGCCCGGTCGGCGAGATCACCGGCGAGGGCGACACCCTGCTCGTCACCACCGAGCACGCGGTCCCCGAGCCGACCGTCGAGAAGATCGCGGCGCTGCCCGGGATCCGTTCCGCCGTACGTGCCGACGAAGGGCTGCTCGTACGGCTCGACGGCGCCCCGGCCGCGACGCTCGTCGCCGAACTGGTGCGTCTGGACGTGCCCGTGAGCGGCGTCGCCCCGCACCACCGCCTGGAAGACGCCTTCCTCACCCTGATCGGAGCATCCGCATGAGCGCGCCGGTGAACACCGGACCGGGCGCACCGACGCCCGCCGCGTCCGCCCCCGACGCACTGTCGTCCGGGCCGTCCGGGCCGTCCGGGCCGTCCGGGCCGTCCGGGCCGTCCGCGCCCGGCTACCGCGCCGGGCGCACGCTGCCGCTGCGGGTGGAGGCGCTGCGGCAGCTCAAACGCCGCCGCACCCTGGCGATGGCAGCCGTGCTGGGCGCGCTGCCGCTGATCCTCATCGCGGCCTTCGCGATCGGAGGCAGCCCCGCCGACGACGGCCCCGGCAGGCGCATCAACCTGATGGACACCGCCACCGCCTCGGGTGCGAACTTCGCCGCCACCTGCCTCTTCGTGTCGGCCGGCTTCCTGCTGGTCGTCCCGGTCGCGCTGTTCCACGGCGACACGGTCGCCTCCGAGGCCAGCTGGTCGTCCCTGCGCTACCTGCTCGCCGCGCCCGTGCCCCGCACGCGGCTGCTGTGGTCGAAGCTCGCGGTGGCGCTCGGGTTCAGCGCCGCCGCGATGCTCCTGCTGCCCCTGGTGGGTCTCGTCTCGGGAACCCTCGCCTACGGCTGGGGGCCGCTGAAGCTGCCTGCCGGCGGCTCGCTGCCGGCAGGCGACACCCTGTTGCGGATCGGCGTGATCGTGGCGTTCGTCTTCGTCTCCCAACTGGTCACCGCAGGGCTGGCGTTCTGGCTGTCGACCAAGACCGACGCACCGCTCGGCGCGGTCGGCGGCGCCGTGGGGCTGACGATCATCGGCAACGTCCTGGACGCGGTGGAGGCGCTGGGCGGCTGGCGTCAAGCACTGCCCGCACACTGGCAGTTCGCCTGGGTCGATGCGCTGCAACCGCAGGTCGAGTGGGGCGGGATGGTCAAGGGCGCTGCGGTGTCCGTGACCTTCGCCCTGGTGCTCTTCGCCCTGGCCTTCCGCAACTTCTCCCGCAAGGACATCGTGTCGTAGTTCCCCCGGGGCAGCCCGGCCCGACAGCCCGGCGCCGGTGGCGAGAGCCCCGGCGCCGGGCTGTCGGGCCTGATGTCCGGACGGGCCTCCGCCCTCGCCTCGGTGGACCCGGCGGAGGGCCCGGACGCGTCGTGGCCGGTGATCCCTACCACACCGAAAGCACATTGACGTCGCAGTTGCGACGCGTAAAGAAACAGGCGCAAACGGACACCATGGGCACGACAAAACGGACATGTCGATGAAGTGAACGTGCAAGCATCACCTGTTACTGCCCCGAATCAGGCAGGAATGCACCTCACGGACCCCGGAGCCGCCCACAGACGTGGCGCCGTAAAGAGGCTGTTAACGTGCAAAGGTTTGCGGGTTCAAAGGGTCCGCACGTTGTTGTGAACGCCCCCGGTTCCGGTGCCGACGCCGCCGTTGCCGGGCCTGGAGCCCCTTCCCGCCGCTCGCAGCGCGCAGAACGCGCCCACAGGCCCCCGGCCGGTGCCGGAGCCGCGGCCGACCGGGCTCCACCGAGCACAAGGAGGTGGCGCCTGTGGACGGACTGGAGACAGCCCGGTTCAGCGCCGTGGTGGTAGTGGGTCTGCTGGTCCTCTTCTACGGAGGGACCTTCCTGATCTCGACCCGCATCGGCAAGAGGGAAGAGAACGCCGACGGTTACATGACCGCCGGCAACAACATCGGCTTCGGGATCTCCGCCGCCAGCATGACGGCGACCTGGATCTGGGCGTCCTCGATGTACGCGTCCGCCACGTCCGGTTACCAGTACGGCATATCGGGGCCCGTCCACTACGGGCTCTGGGGCGCCTTGATGATCCTCTTCATCTACCCCTTCGGGAAGCGCATCCGAGCAGTCGCGCCGAAGGCCCACACGCTGGCAGAGGTGATGTACGCGCGGCACGGCCGCTCCAGCCAGCTGATGCTCGCCGGTTCCAACGTCGTCGGCAGCCTCATCAGCCTCATGTCGAACTTCATCGCCGGCGGCGTGCTGATCTCCCTGCTGTCGCCGTTCACCTTCGTCCAGGGAGTCTTCGCCGTGGCTGCGGGCGTCCTGCTCTACACCCTGTGGTCCGGCTTCCGCGCCTCGGTGCTGACCGACTTCGTGCAGGTCCTCGCGATGCTCGGAGCGGTGGCGGTCATCGTCCCGTTCGTCTTCGTCGCGGCGGACTTCCCGGCGGTGTTCGAGACGGGCGCGGGAAACCTGACCCCGCAGCAAGGAAACTTCTTCTCCAGCGAGGCGTTCATGCAGCAGGGCGCCCCCTACATCGCCGCGGTGCTGGCGTACGCCATCGGCAACCAGACCATCGCGCAGCGGCTCTTCGCGGTGAAGGAGACCCTGATCAAGCCGACCTTCGTCACCGCGACCATCGGCTACGGCGCCATGGTGATCGGCGTCGGCATGCTCGGTGTACTCGCCCTGTACCTGGGCTTCGAGCCGGCCGGCGGCGATCTGAACAACATCATCCCGGGGATGGCCGCGACCTACCTGCCGCCCCTGCTGCTGGCCGCGTTCTTCATCATGATCATCGGCGCGCTGTCCTCCACCGCCGACTCCGACCTCTCGGCACTGTCCTCGATCATGATGACCGACGTCTACGGCCAGAACATCTCCGGCAAGGAGAACGCGAACCCGCGGACGATGCTGCTCGTCGGACGCCTCACTATGGTCGTGGCGACCGCTGCGGCCGTCGCCTTCGCCAGCCTGCAACTGAGCATCCTCGACCTGCTGGTGTTCGTCGGCGCGCTGTGGGGCGCCCTCGTCTTCCCGGTGCTGGCCAGCTTCTACTGGGACAAGGTCACCGGAAGGGCGTTCACCACCTCGGTACTCGCGGCACTCGCGGTGTTCCTGCCGGTCCGCTTCGCCTGGATCCCCATGGAAGCCGCCCACGGAGCCGTCGGCATCACCGTGGACGTGCTGTCGGTCATCGGCATCGGCGTCGTCCTGGGCCTGATGGTGTTCGGCTTCCTGGGCGCGAAGGTGGCGAAGGTCGTCGGCGCGCTGGCGACAGCGGTCTCCGCCCCGTTCGCCCTCGGCTCCCTGCACGAGTACGCGACCTTGTGCGGCTCCCTCGTCGCCTACTCCGTGAGCACCGTCATCTGCTGGGCCATGTCCACGCGGCAGCGGGAAGGCTTCGACTTCGCCGTCATCGCCCAGCGCACCGGCGACTTCGACGACGGCGAAGCCGCGGCCCGGGCACCGGCCGCCCACGACGTCGAGGCAGGCGTTCCGCCACAGCCTGGCATCGACGACGCCGAGTCCGAGTCGACCGTGAAGATCAAGTGAGCACCCCGGAGGCACCGTGACCACTCTCGCCCTGACCGTGTACATCCTGATATGGCCGGTCATCGTGGCCGGCGTGCTGTTCGTGATCAGCCGGGCGTTCTACCGCGAGTGGGCCGAGGCCCGCCGCAACGGCAGGCCCCTCATCTGACCCGGCGCCATGGGCCGCTGCGGCGCTGTCGGCGACCCGGCAGCAGCAGCCCACGACGGTCACCGCGCACCGCGCGTCCCCGCGCCCGTCTCCCTCAGGACGTCGACGTCGCCGTGGTTCGAGTCCCGCGCACCGGGCCGCGCAGGACGAGCATCGCCAGGCCGTCCGCGTCCCGGCGCAGCGCCTGCGCCCACCCGCCGGTCAGCGCGGCGATCTCGCTCTCGTCGAGCGCGATGTGCCGCTTGTGCGCCGGTGTCCGCGCGGCGACCGGGGTGATGACGGCCAGCGCGCCGCCGTCCCGGAGCCGTCGCCCCAGTGTGCGCAGGAGGCGGGCGCGGTCGCGGACGAAGGCGTAACTCAGCCGGAAGACGACCAGGTCGTAGGCCGGGTTCGGCAGCGCTCCGAGGTCGTCGTTCTCGATGTCGAAGCGCAGGAACCGTACCGGCGTCGCGGTGCCCGCACCGGCTGCCGCGGCGGCACGGTCCACGGCTTCGCCGGAGCAGTCGACGGCATCCACCCGGTACCCGGTGGCGGCCAGGTGCTGCGCGAGCTCCCCCAGGCCGCATCCCACCTCCAGCGCGAGGGCGCCCGCCCGCGCCGGGCAGAAGTCCGCGAGAAGGCGCCGCTCGGTGTCGCCGAGCGGCGCGAAGCCGCGGCCGGCGGCGTAGTGGGCGTCCCAGTGCTCGGGGTGGGTGGGGCCCGGCGTCGCCGGCGCCGGTGCGGCCGGCTCAGCCATCCGCGGCGGCGCGGCGGTAGGTGCACACCAGCACACCGGCGGGGCTGGTCGTGCTGGCGGCGAGTTCGAGGGTGCGGAGGGCGCCGCCGGCCGGGAAGACCGACTTGCCGCCGCCGAGCAGCACCGGCATGACGATCAGGCGGAGTTCGTCGACCAGGTCCTCCTCCAGCAGGCTGCGGACGAGGGTGGGGCTGCCCATGACCAGCAGGTTGCCGTCGTCCCCGCCGCGCAGTGCGCGGAGGCGGGCGGGAGCCTCGTCACCGGGGATGAGGGTGGTGTTGTCCCAGGTCAGGTCGTCCTCGACCAGGGTGCGGGAGACGACGTACTTCGGCAGCGCGTTCAGCCGGTCGGCGAACGGGTCGCCGGCGCGCTCCGGCCAGGCGCGGGCCATGGCCTGCCAGGTGCGGCGGCCGTACAACGCCGCGTCGGCGGCGTTCAGCGCGTCGTCGAAGGCTCCGCCCACCACCTCCGGGTCGAAGAACGGACCCGTCCAGCCACCGTGCGCGAAGCCGCCGTCGGTGTCCTCCTCGGGACCGCCGGGCGCCTGCACGACACCGTCCAGACTCATGAACGCGATGCTCACGATGCGCATGGGACTCGCTCCTCGATCCGTCGATCCGTCGCTGCGGGGTCTACGGCTCTTCGGACGGCCGTCCCGCCCGGAAATCATCGCCCGGCACGACGCGGCGCGGTCCCCGTTCAGCGCTTTCGGTCGTCCCAGGCGGGTGACGTCATGCCGTGCACGTTCCGGTAGGCGGCACGTTCCGGCGGGGACCAGCCGGAGAGCAGGCCGGGATCGACGCGGTACACCTCTACGCCGATCGGGTGACAGACGTCGACCGGATCGCGGGCGTCCGGCCCCCACAACGGCACGGACAGGTCGCCGCCCGGGCAGGTGGACAGGGCGCACAGCAGGTCGAGCTCGGCGAAGAACTCGAAGTGGTCCCCGGGGCGGGCCGGGCAGGCCTTCATGAAGTACTGGTCGTTCTCGTTGAGCCCGGTGCACTGGAAGACGTTCAGCACGTCGTGCACGTCGAACTCGGTCAGCCCGTACGGCAGCACGGCCCGCACGAGGTTGGAGTGGCAGTGGAAGTCGAAGTCCTCGCCGGTCAGCATGCGGTTGACGTACGGGTCGCAGCGGGTGCCGAGCAGGTCGTGGACGCGACCGCCCTCGGCGTCCGTGCCGTACCCGGCGAGGGTGTCGCCGGTGACGGTGAGCAGCGGGCGCAGGAAGGGCAGCGTGGACCACAGCCGGTCGTAGGTGCTGACGTGGGCGCGCTGGAGCTGGCGCGTGCGGGACGCCCACAGGCGCTCGCGCGGGTCGTGGAGGTTCCACACGTTGAGGTCCCCGACCTGCGGGCCCTCGACCGTCACCAGGCGGCACAGGTGGCCGGCGGGCACCTCCCAGGCGCGCCCGGAGCGGACCGGGATCGTGAAGCGGTCGACGAGCTCCCGGCTCCCGGTCGTGCCGGAGACCGCGTCGTAGAACGCCCGGTCCACGTCGAGAGGGCCACCGGCGGTGGCCCGGTAGGCGGCATCGGTGGCCATGTGCGTCCCCTCCGGTGGCGTGCTCAGCGGCGTGTGGTGGGCTCCGACCGTTCCGGATCCGCGTCCGCGTCCGGGTCGGTGGCGGCGTCGCGGTCGGCGGCCTTGGCAGGCCCGGCCCCGGCGGCCTCACGGCGACGGCGCAGGGCGGGGACGGCGAACATGCGGAACGACGCGAAGGCGACGAGGGCGCCGCAGGCGATCAGGATGACCGGGCCGGGAACTCCCCAGAGCGACAGCGCCGAGCCGAGCAGCAGCGTGGCGAGGATCCACGTCAGCACGTCGTCGCGGGTGCGGGTGGCCAGCTTGGCGCCCAGGTAGATGCCGGGGATCGCGCCGATCAGCACGGTGCCGACCAGGGCGATCTTGGCGTCGCCGAACAGCAGGTGGCCGAGGGCGGCGGAGGCGACCAGCGGGATGGCCTGTACGAGGTCCGTGCCGACGAGTTCCTGGGCGCGCAGCCGCGGATGGGTGAGCATCAGCATGACGATGATCAGCGAGCCGGAGCCGACCGAGGTGACGCCGACGACGAGGCCGCCGACCAGGCCGACGATGAGCGTCGGCACCGGCTTGAGGCGGGTCGGCTCCGTCGACGGCAGGGCGTTGCGGCGGCGGGTGAGCATGCTGCGCGCCACCATCCCGGCGAGGGCAAGCAGCAGTGCCGCACCGATCGCCAGTTCGAGCCTGTGCTGCACCTCCTCGCCCTCACCGAAGAGGCTGATGAGCCACGCACCGGCGAACCCGGCGGGCACGGCTGTGGGCAGCAGCCACTTCACGATGTCCCAGCGCACCGTCCCGGCCTTGTGGTGCACGTAGGCGCCGACCGGCTTCATCGCCACCGAGGCCGCCAGGTCGCTGCCGACGGCGGCGGTGGGGTTCACCCCGAAGACGAGCACCATGATCGGTGTCATCAGGGCCCCGCCACCCATACCGGTCAGCCCGACCGAGATGCCCACGAGGGCCCCGGCAACGATCATCAGCCATGAGAGATCCACGGACGGCATCGTGGCATGCCGGGCCCGGAGGGGCCACGGCGGTCCCACCACACGGACCGCGCGTCGCGGCGGGTGGCCAGGCGGTCGCCGTGCGCGGTGGGACCGCCCGACGCCCCGGTCACCAGCGGGTACGCCTGTTCGCCGCCCCACAAGTGCGCCGCGAGCGTCGCGGCGTCGAGGGCGTCGTCCGTGATCCCGGTCACGAGGATCGGGGGTGGACGAGTGCTACCCCTCCGACCAGGTCTCCGGGTCGAGTCGGCTGACCAGGTGGTAGTCGATCCGCACGTCGCGGTGGTCGGACGGCCCGTCGATCCTCGCCGGCAGGTTGCGGCGCTCGCTGCGGGACTCGGACTTCCGGCCGGGCGAGCCGTGGAAGCGCACCACCGTCTCCGGCCGCGTGTGGAAGCGGAGCTCCCGCGCATCGACGCGTGAGGCGAAGGCGATGTCGTCGTCCCCTGAGGCGCCCCGCTTTCACGGCGGCCGTGCGCGGCGTTGCGCGCCGCGCGTGCGGGAACTGCGCTGTGCGGCGCTCTTCCGCGCCTCGCCCGGAGCGGCCTTCCCCCGTGCGGCCTTCTTCGCCGCGCCCCGAGCGGCCTTCTTCCCGGTGTCGCGCCCCGCCTTCTTGGCGCCCCGGCCGGCTTCTCCCGCCGCTTCGGCCGTCTCCTCGCCGACCTCCTCCACCGCTCCCCCGGCACCCCCGCCCACGTCCTCCACCGCTCCCCCGGCACCCCCGCCGACGTCCTCCACGGCCTCCCCGGCGCCCTCACCGACGTCCTCCACGGCCTCCCCGGCGCCGCGTCCCAGCTCGCCGACCGCCTGCCGTCCTCCCTCCCCCAACTCGCGAGCGGCCTCGCCGACGCCGGACGTGATCTGCTCCAGGATCTGCGGGTTCCGGTCGATCGTGCCGAGCACACTGCCGACGATCTCGGCGACGTTGTCCAGCCGAACCTTCAGCAGCGCCTGCGCCTCGACCCCCTTGATGTCCAGGTGCACCCGCCCCAGTTCGACGTCGGCTCCCACACTCAGCTTGAGCAGGTCCAGCACCTCGGCCCGCAACGCCACCCGCGCCCGCAGATGCTCGACCTCGAGGCTGATCTCGTCCACCGACAGCCCGGGCACGTCCAGCAGCACATCCGGATCCTCCGCCCGGGGCTCCACCGCTCCGGAACCCTCCGGCTCCCCGTTCTCCTCCGCAGCAGAGGTGTCCTCGTACTCGGCCTCGGAGTCCATACGCGCTTCCCGGCTCACTTCTCGGGGTCACTGTGTCCTGTTTTTCAGCATAAGCACACATGTGCGCACACGCGTCCGAGGCGTGGGCAGGCCGCCCGCGCCCCCGTCGCGTGCGCTGCCGACCGGCCCGGCGAGCGAACGTCCGACGCCTTCTTCCGCTGCGTGATCCACTCGTGCAAGGGTCCTCGCACGGGGAGGCCGACCACCCGTCGGCCGAGGGCGGCGCGTACCGATCGCCGGAAGATGAGGGAGAACACAAGCATGGAAGCGATCAGCAGGAGGCGTGCCCTGGCCCTGGGGGGCGGCGCAGCACTCGGTGCCGCCGGAGTGACCGCAGCAACCGGCGAGGCCCGGGCGGCCACGGACTGGACACGGCTCGTGGTCGTCACCGCGAACATCGGCCGCAACAATCTGGCCCGCCGGGCGGAGGCCGTCCGCGCCGTCCGGCACGCCGTCACCGTCAACGGCAATCTGGCCAAGCCGCT
Source organism: Streptomyces sp. CNS606 (assembly GCF_000426325.1). Classification (NCBI taxonomy): domain Bacteria; kingdom Bacillati; phylum Actinomycetota; class Actinomycetes; order Kitasatosporales; family Streptomycetaceae; genus Streptomyces; species Streptomyces sp. CNS606. The sequence goes on along the minus strand of NZ_AUFD01000009.1, from coordinate 168,322 downwards.
GGTGGGCTGGCAGGAGATCGGCGAGGGCGACGACGACGGCGTGGAGCCACGCGCGATCAACCAGCACTTCGGCAGCAGCTTCCGGAACATCTTCGAGTACGACGACGTGGCGCACCGGGTGCCGATGTCGATCCCCCGGGACTACGACATCGTGGACCGTCGGGTCACCCGAGTACACGGCGGCAAGGCGGGCGTGTCACCGCACCGCGTCGTCACCGAGGCCGTGCTGGCCCGGGTCGACGATCCGCAGACGAGGTTCGTGTTCGTCAACACCCACTACGTGGCCGGGGCCTGGAACGGCAAGGACGACCCCCACGAAGGGTGGCGGGACGACATGTGGGGGCGTCACTTCCGGGCCCACCGCGATGACGTCATCGGCCACTGGCGCTCACGTGGCTTCCCCGTCATCTGGACCGGCGACGTGAACCGCACCCCGATGCCGCTCCTGCTGCCGAACCACGAGAAGCGCGCCTTCGCCCGCGGCATCGACCAGATCGGCTGGGTCACCGGCACCAACGGCACCCAGATCCGGCTGCGGCGCACCAAGACCGTCCCGCTGCACGTCGACTCCCACGACGCCCGGGTCGCCGTCCTGCAGATCCGCCGCGCCTGAGCCGTCGGCCGTACGGGCCGGCGGGGCACCCGCTCCGCCGGCCCGTACGCGCCACGCGACCGCCCGGCCGCGCGACCGCCCCGACAGTGCGGTCGGGCCGAGCCCCCGTACGTCCTCGGCTCTCCGCCCCCGGAGGGCCTCCTCGGCATGCCCGGACCCGCTTCGACCGGCCCTCTGACCGGTGGGTCCCGCGCGGGACGGCGGGCCGGAATATGGGGGGTGATCTCCCATGTGCGGGTGCGGTCCAGGTCGTTGACTCGTGCTCGGCCACTTCCGGCCGGTCACAGCAGCGCGCTTGGCGCACCCAACCGAGGAGATGAACTGATGAGCGTTCTGAAGCTCCAGAACCTGCAGCCGCGGACCACCAGCAACCACGCGGCCGGCCCCGTGAGCGTGTCGAGCAGCCACAGCAGCTGCTGCGTCACCGACCCGAAGTGATCTGACGGCGTCGGGGCGGGGCCGCGGTGCGGCCCCGCCCCGACGCCGGCTTGTTTCCCTCCGCCGCCACGGCGGCCCCCCGGACCACACAGAGGTCGACATGCGCAACGAACGCTGGGTCAACAGATTCCTCTTCGCCTGGAACGACACGCTCTTCTTCGACCCGCTGGAGTCGCACTACGAGCCGAGGAAGGACCACTTCCTCACCACGCTGGACGACCGGGTGCGGGCGCGGTTCCTCCGGCACGGCATCTGGTGGAGTCACCGGCTCAACCCCGCCCTTCCCGCCCAGGGCTGGAAGATCCACGTCTCCGCGCACCACCGGAACGTACGCGAGGTCGCCGCTTCGGCCCTCGCGTACCTGACGGCGCACGAGGTCGACTTCAAGATCGCTCTGGACCTCAACATCTTCGAGATGCTCAGCTCCAAGGCCATGTCCCGCGGCAGCGGTGGCAAGTTCATCACCGTCTACCCCCGGGACGTCGACGAGTTCCGGAAGGTGCTGTCCGACCTCGACGGCATCCTGGAGGGCGCCGAGGGCCCGTACGTACTCTCCGACATGCGGTACCGGGACAACAAGGCGCTGTACTTCCGCTACGGCCAGCTCCTTCCCACCGACGCCGTCGATGCGCTCGGCCGGCGGATGCCGCACATCGTCTCGCCGGACGGACCCGTCGCCGACGACCGTCGCCCCGTCTACTCCCAGCCCTGGTGGGAGCCCTGGCCGTTCGACGACTGGAAACCCGCGGACGAGACCGAGGACGAAGAACTGCTGGACGGCCGCTTCCGGGTCACCGGCGCGCTCCAGTTCTCCAACAGCGGCGGCGTGTACACGGCCGAGGACACCGCGCACGGCGACCGACAGGTGGTCCTCAAGGAGGCCCGCCCCCACACGAACGTCAATCCGCGCCGCGACCACGACGCCGTGGACATCCTCGCCCGCGAGTGGACCTTCCTGAACCGGCTGTCCGACGTCGGCTCCTACCCGGCGCCCATCGCCACGTTCCGCCACTGGGAGCACGCCTACATCGCCGAGGAGTTCGTCGACGGCTCCGACATCCGTTCCGTCCTCCTGGAGCACAACCCTCTGGCCAGGCCGGGCTTCGACATCGAAAAGTCCCGGCACTTCCTGCGGATGTACCTCACCGTCTTCCGCGGGCTGGCCCGTGCCATCCACGCCGCGCACGAACGCGGCGTGATCCTGGGCGACTTCACCGCCGCCAACCTGCTCATCGACCCGGACACCTACGAGGTGACCATCGTCGACCTGGAGGCCTGCCGGCTCTCCGGAACCGGGGAGGGCGGCGAGGACGGCGAGGAGGAACTGGAGAAGCCCGTCGAGCTGTTCACCCCGGGATTCAGCCTCTCCCGCAGCCTGTTCGAGAAGCACGGCACGGAGGGCGACCTGTTCGGGCTGGCCACCACCATGGCGTACTTCGTCTTCCCGATCGCGGCCATGTCCCACCTGCGCGCCGACGTGCTGGACACCTACCGGATCTTCACCGACAAGCTCTGCTGGCCGGCCCGCATCCACGAGCTGATCACCGGCCTGGCGGCGGCGCGCATCGGCCTTCCCGAGGTCGTCGAGGAGCTGGCGGACCAGGAGAGCCTGCTCGCCCAGGTACGCGCCGCACCGCCGCGGAAGCCCGTGGTCACCGGCGACCTCGGCCTGCTGGACGCCGAGACGGGCGTCGCCGCGTTCGTGGAAGCCGTCGCCGACCCCGCCCTGCCCACCCTCTTCCCCGTCGACCCGTTCGCCCACATCAGCAATCCGCTGAGCCTCGGTTTCGGCGCGAGCGGGGTGCTGTGGGCGCTGAACGCCTCCGGCGTGCCGATACGGCCCGAGTGGCGCGGCTGGCTCGACGACCGGCTCTCGGACCTCGACGTGGCCGGGTACCCGGACGGCCTCATGAGCGGCCTGTCCGGCATCGCCTGGGCCGCCGACTCGCTCGGTCTGAAGGCGCACGCAGGAGAGCTGCTGGCCCAGGCCAACGCCCGGGCCTCGGAGGGAGACGACTACACCTTCTACTACGGCCTCGCCGGCCTGGGCATGACGAACCTGCGCTTCTTCCTGCGCAGCCGCGACCCCCGCGATCTCGCCGCGGCCCGGAAATGCGCCGACGTGCTGCAGGCCACCGTCCGGCGCGAGGGCGAACACGCCTACTGGCTCAACGACTTCACGAAGGACGACCCCTTCACCGGTCTCGGCTTCGGCCAGGCCGGAGTGGCGATGTTCCTGCTGCGGATGCACCAGGTGACCGGCGAGGAAGGCTGGCTGAAGCTCGGACGGGCCGCACTGGCCTGGGAGATGGCCCACGTCAAGCCCCTCGAGGACGACCTGGTCATGTTCGAGCACGAGGGCACCATGGAGCCGTACGTCGAAGTGGGTTCGGCGGGCGTGGCGCAGGTGCTGCTGCGCTACGGCGACCTGGACGCCGCACGGACGATTCTGCGGGGGCTGGACATCAGGCAGTCGGTGCTGGCCGGATACACCTTCGGGCTCAGCGGCGTCGCCGACGCCCTGCTCGACGCGGCGGAAGTCACAGGCGACACGACCTACCGGCACACCGCGCTCCGGCAACTCGACTTCGTCCGGCGGGTGTTCCTTTTCGAGCCCGCAGAGCGGTTCGCCCTGCCGCGCCCCGAGGGAGTGCCCCTGCTGGGCGTGCCGGGCGAGGGACTGCTGCGCTGCGCGTGCGACTACTCGACGGGCTCGGCGGGCGTGCTCCGCGCCCTCCACCGCGCCAACCACGGCGGTGGCGGCGACTTCCTGCTGGACGAGGTGGTCGCATGAACGCGCTGTGGTACACGCTGCGGGGGCACCGGACCCGCTTCGTCCTGGTCACGCTCGCCGAGGCGGCGATGAGCGGGCTCGAAGCCCTGCTGCATCCGCTCATGCTCAAGGCGCTGTTCGACCAGGCGATCGTGGCCGGCGACTTCCGGCGCTTCCTCCTCCTCGGCTGCGGCTACCTGGCGCTGGGGCTCACCCTCAACATCGGCGCCTACTGGGCCTCCTGGTGGCGCAAGCACTGCGAGAACGCGTTCATGCTGGTGCTGCAGACGGAACTGCTGGAGCGGGCCCTCGCCCTCGACGGGCGCACCATGTCGGAGAAGGGCAGCGCGTCCTACGTCAGCCGCATCCACAACGACGCCCACGAGGGCGTCCTGCCGGCGATCGACGTGTGCATCCGCATCGCGAAGCAGGCCGTCGCGTCCGTCGTGTTCATCGGGGTGCTGCTGTACCTGTCCTGGCAGGCCAGCCTCATCCTGCTGATCATCGTGCCGCCGCTGGTGCTCGTCAGCAACCGCCTCGCCAAGAAGATCGAGACCAACACCGACCCCGAACGGGAGGCGGAGGCCGGGTACATCGAGAAACTGACCCGGACGCTCCAGTCCTTCCACGCGCTCCGCGGTCTGGTCATGCTCCAGCCTCGGACCCGCGCGGTGAACCGGCAGGCGCTCCGCGGCTTCCTCGGCCTCACCTTCGTCAACTACCGGCTGGCGCTGAAACAGCGGACCCTCAGCGACCTGGTGATGAACCTGTCCGACACCGCCTCCATGATCATCGGCGCGTACTTCGTCTTCGCCGGCAAGATGACGTTCGGCAGCTTCCTCGCCTTCGTCAACTCCTTGTGGCGTGCGGTCACCGGCATCTTCGACCTCATCAACATGATCCCGCAGACCCGCCGGAGCGCCGCCGTGCTGAAGCGCATCGAGTCGCTGCGCGCGTCCCGGCCGGTCCCCTACCACGAGGAAGGCGCCCTGGTCGTGGTCGGCGGGGCGCGGATCGGCTTCGGCGACGGGGCGGAGGTCTCGGTCGCCGACTTCACGCTGGCCCCCGGCGAACGCGTGCTGCTCCGCGGCCCCAACGGCTGCGGCAAGACCACGCTCCTGCACCTCATCGCCGGAACGCTCGCCCCGGACACCGGGACGGTGACCCTGCCGCGCCGGGTGGCGAGCCTGACCGCCCCCGTGAACCTGCCGCCCCTCCCCGTGCGGGACCTCGTCGCCGACGAGCAGCTCCGGGCCACGATGGGCCTGGAGTCCCTCGCCGGTCAGCTGCCCTCGGAGCTGTCGTCCGGCCAACGGCAACGGGTGGGGATCGCCGCCCTGCTGTGCGAGGAGGCCGACCTCTACCTCGCCGACGAGCCGTTCGCCAACCTGGACGAGGAGAGCAGGGAACTGGTCCTGCGGACGCTGCTGGAACGGACCGCGGGAGCCGGCCTGCTGGTCGTGCACCACGGGGACGGCGACCTCGACGGCCGGTTCGACCGGGTGGCGAACCTGGCAGCACCCGGCCCTGCGGGAGACGGCGGGGAAGCCCGTCCCGAGACCGCAGGCCGGGACGCGGGGATGCCGGTCGGCGCCCGGGCGCGAGCTCGGTGAGCTGAGGGAGGGGCCGGTCCGGCGCGGCGAGGCCGCCGCGCCGGACCGGCCCCTCCCTCCGTCGAGGAGTCCTGCTCACGGCGCGGAACGCCGCGGTCTCCGTGAGGACCCCGGTCCCGGGAAGCCGGACCCGCCGTACCCGGAGGACCCACCGGCCACACCGGCCCCGGCGGCCCCGGCGAAACCGCCGGGCAGCTCGCAGGCGGCCGCGGCGAAGGCCCCCCGATCCGGGTGGCCGGTCTTCTGCAGGAGGCTGGACACGTGCTTCTCGACCGTGCGCAGGGAGATGCAGAGCCGGGCGGCGATGTCCTTGTTGCGGATCCGGTCCGCGAGCAGCCGGGCCACCTCGAACTCCCGGGCCGTGATCCCGTACCGGCGCAGCGCCGGGGGCACGCTCCCGGTGCCCGAACGCCGCTGCCGGACCGGCGCGCCCAAGCCCCGCAGCAGCACCCGGCAGGCACCGGCGACCGCGGGGACGCCCGCACCGTGGAAGTAGTCCTCCGCCTCCCGCAGCCAGTCCACGGGCGCGCCCCAACCGTGGTCGTACGCCGACTGCGCGACGAGGCGCCGGCACAGGGCGCGGGCCACGGGATGCGGCGCGGCCGCCTCCAGGGCGTCGGCCGCGGCGGCGGTCGCCTCGGCCGCCCGGCCCTCACGTCCCAGCAGCACGGCGTGCGCCATGCCCACGAACTGCCGGTTCCAGCGCGTGCCGGCGGCGCTGAGTGCCACCACACTCGCATGGTGCGGCCACGCCATGCGCCCGGACAGCACCCCCAGCAGCAGGACGATGCCGTACCGGCCGAAGTCGCCGCTCGACGGGTTCTCCGCGTCGTACACGAGCGCGTGCGCGAACTCGCGTTCGGCGACGTCGTGCCGCTCCTCCAGCAGCGCGCAGAAGGCGCGCGCCAGCCCGTACGACCTCGGCAGCGCTCCCGGCGCCGCGTCGGCCAGCGGGGCGAGGGCCTCCAGCGCCTCCTCCATGTCGTCCCGTCGGCCCTGGTGGGCGTGGCGCACCGCCTCCGCCAGCCACAGTTCGGCCAGGGACCGCCCCAGCCGCAGCCGCGTCGCATCGGCGATCCGCTCACGGATCCGGCCTCCGGCCGACTCGAAGTCGCCCCGCTGGATCTGTTCGAGGGCCAGAAGGAGGTCGGCCTCGTGGACGAGCGGCACGGCACCGGTGTGCAGCGCCTCCTGCCGGGCCCCCTCGAGGCGGGTGAGGTCTCCGTCGACGCGCGAGGTGAGCGCGGCCAGACCCACTTCGGCCTCCGCCGCGAGAGCGGGAATCCGGTGCGTGTGAGCGAGCACGCGCGCCCGTGCGAGGTGTCCGGCCGCGGCCTCCCCGTCCCGTTGCAGGAGCACGCGCGCCAGCACCAGGCGTGCCCGCCCGGCCAGTTCCGGGAGGTCGGCGCGCCCGGCCGCCGCGAGACCGCGGCGTGCGAACTCCGCCGCGGTGCGCATCCGTTCCGGTGCGCGTCTGCTCAGTTCCACCTGCGCGGCCGTCACGTCCACGAGGGCGGCGCAGGCGTCGGAGGGCGCGTCCCCGAGCAGCCAGCGGGCGATGTCCAGGTGCCGCTGCGCCTCCGACGGCCGTCCAGCAAGGTCCGCGACGCCGGCCAGCCGCGCGTGGAGCCCCGCCCTGCGCAGGGCCGGCACACCCAGGCCGTCCGGGCAGGTGGGGCCGGTCGCCGACGCGGGGAGCCGGTCCAGCCTGCCGGAGCGGGCGACGGCGTCGAGCAGGAGTTCCAGCACGTCCGCGCGCTCTTCGGGCGTGCTCGCGTCGTCGGCGAGTTCCTGTGCCCGGGCGAGCAGGTCCACGGCCCGGTCCAGCGCGCCCTCGGACAGCGCCCGCCTCCCCGCCTCGCCGTACAGGCGGACGGCCTCGGCCCCGTCGCCCGCGCGTTCGTGCAGTGCGGCGGCGTGCCCGCACCACGCCCCGGGCAGTGCCGGGTGCAGGTCGGCGAGGGCACGGACCGCGCGGCGCGCGTACCCGGCCCGTTCGCCGGGTCCGACGCCTCCGAGCACCGCCCCCGCCACCAGCGGGTACCGGAAGGCGTACCAGGGGGCTCCCCCTGCGCCCGGCGGTGCGAGCAGCGCGGCGGCGACGCCCTCGTGCAGGAGCGCGGACAGTTCGGCGTGCGTGCAGCCGAGCGCGTGCTGCACCACCGCCACCGGAAAGCGCCCGCCGAACACCGCCCCGGTACGCATCAGTTCCACACCCGCCGGGCCCAGCCCCTCCATCCGGCGGCGGACGCTCTCCACCACGGCTGCGGGCACTGCCGGCGCCCCGGGTCCGGAAGCTTCGCGGGAGTGGTCGTGCAGCCACTCCCGGACCACGAACGGCAGGCCGCCGCAGTCCGTCGCCGCCCGGTCGACGACATCCGGGTCGGCCTCCTCCGGGCTGACGCCCTGTTCGGCCGCGACGAGGAGCCGCACCTCCGCACGGTCCAGGGGGCGCAGATCGAGGGTCGTGGCCGTGCCGCGCTGACGCGCCCGGAAGGCCAGGCCCGCCGCGGCACACGCCTGGCGCCCGACGGTGAGCAGGAGGACGACGGGCTCCCGCTCGACGTGCTCCAGCAGATACTCCACGGTCGCCAGCGTCGCCGGGTCGGCCTCGTGCAGGTCCTCCAGCACGAGCAGGCAGCCCCGGCCCCGGCCGACCAGAGCGAGGAGGCGCAGCACGGCCTCGGCGACCATGAGCGACGAAGACGCCGCAACTCCCGGAACCCGCGCGTCGGGCAGCAACCGGGCGAGCGCCGGCGCGTACGGCCCCAGAGCCTCGTGGCCGGGCAGCAGCCCGGCCCGGCCCAGCGACAGCAGCGCCTCCACCAGCGGCTGGTACGGGGCCTGCCGGCACGAGGCGTGCGCGTCGAGCGCCCGCGCCCGGCCCCGCACCGCGACCATGTGGGCCTCCGCCGCGACGTCGACGGCTTCGGCGGCGAGCCGCGTCGTGCCCACACCGGGGTCACCGGTGACGAAGACGGCCCCGCCGCCGCCCTGCCGTGCCGCAGCCAGAGCGCTCTGGATCTGTTCCCGCTCCGCCGCCCGGCCGACGAGGGGCACGCGCCCCCTGCGGGGAGCGGGACGGCCGGCGGCGGCAACGCTGCCGAGGTGGGGAGTCGTCATCTGCCTCTCCTGACACGGGGACGCACGAGGGCCGGGCGAGCCGTCCCGTACGGTCCGGCTCCGGGTGCCGCTCAGGCGGCGCACCGGAGCGTGCCCGGGACGTCGTCCGGTCGCGGAAGGCGGCGGCCGGCGCCGGACCGCAGGTTCGGGAGTTCCCGTCCTGCACCGCCGACGGGCACGACGATAGGAACGCGCTCCCCCTGTCTCCAGCCGTCTGTTTGGGGGGCTTGCGCGGGAAGCCGGCTACGTCTCGAGGCGGTCCTCGAGGCCGTCCTCGCGGACCCGCCGGGCCAGATCGATCTTCGTGTACGCGGGGCGCCCGGCCTGCCGGTACTTCGCCTTGACCCGGTCCAGGTAGTCCTTCGCCGTGTGCGCGGTGATGCCCGCGCGCCGCGCGGTGGCCTTGAGCGTCATGCCCGAGGCGTAGTCGAGGAGGACCTGCCGCTCCCGGGGCGAGAGCCGGGGGCGGCCGGGGCCGTCGTCGTGGGCGCAGGCGAAGGCGAGCTCCGGGGAATGGACGCTGCGGCCCGCGGCGACGTCCTCGATCGCGGAGACCAGCGTCGGCAGATCGTTGTCCTTGGTCAGGTAGCCGTCGGCGCCCGCCCGGACCGACTCGACGATCCGGCGGCCCTCCGGGACGGTGCTGATCACCAGCACCCGGCTCCCTGCGCCCACCAGCCGGCGGATGTTGTCGGACGGGTCCGAGTCGTCCCGCAGCATCAGATCGAGGAGGACGACGTCCGGTGCCGGGCGTACCGGGCCCTGCGGACCGAGGAGTTCCGCCACCGTCGCGGCGGTCGCCACCAGCCGCAGCCCGGGCACACCGGCGAGCCAGGACCGCATGCCGTCGAGCAGCATCCGGTCGTCGTCCACCACGGCGACCGAGATCAGCGCGGCCATCGCAGCTCCACCCGCACACCCTCACCGGGCGCCGTGTCCACGGTCGCACTGCCGTCCACCTCGGCCATGCGGGCGCGGACCGAACTGCGCAGGCCCATACCGGGCGCGTACCGCTCCGGGTCGAAGCCGGGCCCGCGGTCGACCACGGTGACGACCACCTCCCCGCCGCCTTCCCCGCCTTCCCTGCCGTCGCCGCCTTCCCCGCCTTCCCCGCCCTCGTTCGCGCTTCCGGCCGCCGTGAGATAAGCGTGACCGGTGCCGGCGTGGCGCCGCACGTTGTTCAGCGCCTCCCGCACCGCGTCACCGAGCGCCGCGGCCACCTCGTGCGGCACGTCCGGGAGACGGTGGTAGCGCGCCGTCACCCGCAGCCCGAGGCTCTCCGCGCAGCCCACCGCCTCCTCCAGGGCCGCACCGACGCGACGTTCGGGCACCTCGTCGGCAGTCTGCTCGATCAGCCTGCGCAGGTACGCGGCCTCGCGCCCGCACCGCTCGCGCACCTGGGCGGCGTTGGCGTCGATGCCACCGGCGGCGAGGGTGGTGAGCGTGGCGAGCACGGTGTCGTGCAGCTTCCGGTGGTGCTCCAGCCGTTCGGCATAGCGCGCCTTGTGCGCCTCGGCGGCCAGCGCACGCGCGTTGGCGTCGTCGAGCAACTGCCCCTGCCGGCGCAGGTACCACCAGAAGACCCAGGCCATCACAGCGGACGACAGCAGCGAGTTGACGTGCCCCACGTGGACCGCGGGCCCGGCCCCCACCATCTGGTAGCCGACGAGGTGGGTCACCACCAGAAGCAGCACCGCGGCCGGGACGTGCAGGCGTTCGAAGGCGAGGGCCGCTGTGGCGCTCGCGGAACCGCCCAGCAGCATCGCCCAGCCGATGGTGGACGGCTCCGGCACCCCGCCCCCCGCCCACAGGACGAACGGCAGCGCACAGCCGACGACGAGGACGTCCGCCCAGACGTGCCACCGGCGGAACCAGCCGTGCCGCAGCGCCGTCCCGTAGCTCAGCACGCTCAGCCCCAGCGCCACCGCCAGCATGGCACTGTGCAGCGGACGGTCCCGCTGGTACTTGGTGACGGCCACGACTCCGGCCGTCAGGTGGCTCGCCCGGTACAACAGGGTGGCCAGGATCATGAACGACTGGGCGCGCTGCAGCCCCGACCTGGCCTCCGGCTTCCCACCCGGTATGCGTAAGCGCAGGATCGGCACGAAGCCCACTGCCACGACACGCCCCCTCCCCGTGGTGGCGCCCGCCGGCCCGTCTGCCGCCCTGCGCAGGCCGGGGCGCGTCCACAAGCGTCGCTGTCCCCGCACATTCTGCCCGCCGCCGATGCATACGCCAGGCCGCGCCCGCACCCGCCATACCACCGGGGCTGCACGCGGATCACCAGACTCCCGCCGGCGCCACCGCAGCCTCCACCACTCTTCCGCCGGTGGCACGCCGCCGTTATCCGGGTGGGATTCACCCATGCCCGGTCAGGGCGCGCGCAGTTGGGTGAGCCCATCCAGGGGGACGGCGCCCGCTCCGGGGCCCCCGCCGGGCGCGGTTTCCCAGAATCCGACGGGGGAGGTGATCCGGGTGAGTGTCCTCAGACTGCAGAACCTGCAGCCTCGTACGACGACCCATGCCGCCGGCGTAATGAGCATGACCAGCAGCGCCAGCCACTGCTGCAACCGGCCGGAGCAGAGGTGAACCCGTCTCCGTGCGGGGCCGCCGCAGCCCCGCACGGAGACGCGCGGGCAGTCGGAACCCTGCCGCCGCCCGGCGTCAGGAGGAGGCGCTCAGCGCACCGACGGTGAAGGTGTCCCCGCACACCCGGACGGCGTCCGTACGGAGCGTCAGGGCGTCCAGCGAATCCGGCGGATAGACCTTGAGCAGGTCCGGGCGCTTCCAGCACCCGGCCTCGTCGACACCCTTGTTGACGGTGTGCAGCGTGGCATGGGCCGCCTGCCCCGGCTCGAGCTCGACGACCGTGCCCTGCTCTCCCTCACGATCCGCCGGCTCACCGATCTCGCCGCCGTCCCGCTGGATCAGCGAGACGCCGGGAAACCCCCTGAGCTCGCAGGCCCCTTCGCCGACATTGGTCAGGTTCAGGTCGTAGTAGACGTTCCCGGCCGCGGCGTCGGCCTTCGCCACCGCAGGCTTCAGGTCCTTCGCCGCACACCGGATGCCCCCGTCCGGGCCGGCGCCCGTCCCGTCGAGAGCGCCGCCGCCTCCGGCGGCGGCTGCACCGTCCTCGCCCTTCCCGGACCCTCCAGACTGCGACGAACCGTTGTCACTCCCTCCGCCTTCACCTGCCGAAACGGAGGAAGCGGAGATGTCGGCACCCGTGTCGCCCGTGCCGCACGCGGTCACGCTCCAGGCCAGGGCCGCCACCACCCCGAGGGCCACCGAGGCCCGTCCGAACCCGCTCCGGCGAACCGTTCGGCGCCGGCCGTCTCGTGTCATCGCGTCACCGTCCATACCGCCATCCGTTCCCGCCCGTGCCCCCGGCACGCATGGACTACCCGTGCTCTGCAACAGTAAGAAGTCCCGTCAGCAGGCTGACGGGAGCCGACGGAGGATCGCGGGAAGGGTGACTGCCCCTCGGGTGGACCGTCATCGCGGGAGGGGGCAGGTAGATGCCGGTGAAACTCACGCGGAGGGGGTCATGTGGCCGACGGCCGGAGGCCCTTGTCCGCCGACTCGCTTCCGCCTGGCTGCTGTTCGCAGGATTCGGCATACTCGCCGCCGTGGCGCGCGTCCTGACCGCCTACCACGCGCCCCTGCCACGGTGGGACCTGATCGCCTGCTTCGTGGCCGCGGGCCTGGGCGTGACGGGGTGCCTGGTCACGGTCAGAATCGGCCGCTGCACCGATCTGGGCAGCCCACCACCGCACCGGTGGTGGCCCGATCTGCGCGCCACCAGCATCGGCTGGCCGTTCGCCGCCTGGATGCTGACCTTGGCCGCCCTCGCGTTCTCGATGACCGCGTATTCCACGGACGCGGGACGCGTCGTGGCCGAAGGCCACACGCTCGAACAAGTCGGCGTCGTGGAAGTGGTGTCATCAAGACGATTGTCGGGGCGCCACACCTCCGGGTACGAGACGGAGATGCGCGCCCGGGTGCCGTTCGACGACGGCCCTGAGGAGGTCACCGCGGACTTCACCTCGCCCAGGGCGCTCCAGGCCGGTGACCGCATCTGGGCACTCTACGCACCGTCCGCGCCCGAAGCGGGAGCCCTCCTGCACAGCAGCCGCACGGTCCTGGAGCGGGAGTTGGGCGGACCTCTCGGCGGTTCGTTGGGGACCTTCATCGTGCTGCTCCCCTACGCGATGTGGGCGATCCGCGCCGGGAGGGCCACTGGAGGGTGGCTCCCGGTCTCCTCGGCGGTCGCACTCCGCTTGGGCCGGTTCCGATCGTGCGCCGTCAGGGCTGTCGGGGGTACGGCCGTCACGCTGCGCCCTCCCGCCACGACAACAGGCGCTGATCAGGAAACGGCGCCGAAGGGCGGCAAGAACGATCAGGAGCCACAACTACGGCCTTGCCTCACGCTCGAGACGGCTGACGGGACGCCGTTGACGGTCGCACTCGACCACGAGATCGATGCGGTCGCTCTGGCTGCCGCACTCGTCTCGTCGGGCCCGGACTCGTCTCTGACGCTCTACTGGATGAAGAGGCCCGCCGTCGGCACCACCGTGACCAGCGTCAGCCAGGACCTCACAACGGTCGATGGTGCCCTCATCGTCAACGCGGACCGCGCACTCCCGTGCTGGGTGATCTCCGGCGAGGTCAGTGATCCGACCACCGGGAAGCCGGTTCCGGCAGCCGAGGCGCCGCACTGGGCCGAACTCCCCAAGCTGGCGCGCTTCCCCCAGTGGAACCCCTCACTGCACACCGCAGCGCTCGTCACCCTCCTGCTCACCTGCGTTCTGCTCGGCGTCATCGCCATGGGGGTAGGTGTGGTGTGGACGATCATTCTCGCGGTGGTCGCGCTCCTCTTGCCTCTTCTTGCCGCCGCCATCCCCACCCTGCTTCGCCAGGAAAGGCTGGAAGCCCTGACCAACGGCAAAGAGGAGTGACCGCCGGCGCGGCGTTCGGCGGGCACGTCGGTAGCGCGACGACTTCCCGGGTGAGCCTCACGCGGCGAGCGCCGCGGGTTCGCCGAGGCGGGATGCGGCCACACGCCATGCGGTGGTCACCGCCCCGTGGGCCCGGGCCGTTCTCGCGGGGTGGTCGCCGGTCAGGGCCAGTGGCGCGCCCACGTGCACATGCAGGTCCGGCCGGCGCAACGGCGCCGTGACCAGCCCTGCGAACTGCTTGACGGCGCCGCCCGAGGTAACCCGGCGGGCGCCGGCCTGACCGACGGGGACGACGTGGGCACCGGTGCGTTCGGCGAGCCGCACCAGACCGCTGCGGAAGGTGCCCGGTGCCGCTTCCGCGGCATCCCGCCGCAGGGGCAGGCCCCCTTCGGCGTAGATCAGGACCAGCCGCCCCTTGCTCAGGGCGTCGGCTGCGGCGTCGAGCGCGTCCGCGGCGCGCCGGTGTCCGCGACGGACCGGGATATGTCCTCCGCGGGTGAGAGCGCACCCCAGCAGGGGAATGCGCCACAGTCCCGCGGCTGCCATGACGACCGGCTCGATACCGAGGCGGTGCAGGGCGGCGACCACGATGGCCGGATCGGCGAGGGAGGTGTGGTTGGCAGCGAGGATACTGCCCGGTGCGAATGCGGCATCGGGGTCGGTGGTGACCGACAGCCGGCCTGCGGCGGGCACCAGCGTGGCAGCGATGCGGTTGAGCATGAGTGTGCTCCCGGTCTCTACGATGACGGCCTTCATCATCGACGGCGCCATCGCCCCGAGCCTGAGTAGCGGTACTCATCTTCCGCTCCGGCGCAGGTCCTCCGTCGCCTCCGACAGCCGCCGTTCCGGGCGCACGTGTTCACCTGCGGTGCATGACGTACCTCGCGCCGGAGCCGGCCGAGTTCTTGGACGGCGGGCTTGCTTCACCGGGACCGTCCGCGACGGCGGCGCGGTGGGGATCGTCGGCATCCTCGGAATGACGCCACGAGCCAGCAGCCCCCGGGACCGTGGTGTGGGCCCCTCGATTCCGGCGCGCCCGGGGCTCTGTAGCATGACCGGTCGGCGTTCACGCTGAGCACGCGGACCATTACGTTACGGGGATGGGGACATGGGTCGGACCAAGGTCGAGACCAAGGAGCTGACCGCCGCGGCGGATGCACTGGTGGGCATCCGTAGCCAGTTGCGCCGGAAGGACAACGAGGCCGACGACACGACCCGGGCGGCAGGGCCGAAGATCAACAAGGCGGGTGGCTGGAAGACGCCGCAAGGGCTCGTCGCGCTCGCGGATCGCTGGAACCGCCAGGTGAAGCATCTGCACGACCGGCTGGACGGGATCAGCCGCAAGCTCCACGACTCCGAGGTGAAGTACACCGAGCGAGAGAAACAGGAGTCGGCGAACCAGGAAAAGATCCGCCAGGACTTCGGCTGAGGGGGGCCGTCATGAACTACGAACAGCTGGACCAGGCGGATCTGTCGGGCCTGGAGCAGGCGGCCAAGGACTGGCGATCCGTCAAATCCGCCTACGAGGGCCTGGGAGACGACTACGACCAGAGGGTGAGACGCCGCCTGGAGCGCAGTTGGGAGGGCGAGGCCGCCGCCGCCGCTCAGAGCGAGATCGTCCAGGTGAAGAAACAGATGGACGCCGCAGCCGGGGAAGCCGGTCGTATGGCGAAGCTGCTGGACGACATCCATCACGACCTCCACGAGTTCCAGAAGCAGCTCCGCACCCTCGAGGAGGAGATGCAGGAGAAGCACCTGCAGGTCGGTGGCAACGGTGCGATCTCGGACCACCACCCGACGCACCAGGACAAGGCAGCCCGCCACGACCCGGGCATGGACGACTGGCGTGCGGGCCGCCAGCGGCTCGTGAACCGCTACGCGGAGAAGATCGACGAGATCCTCCGGAAGGCCACCGAGGCGGACGAGACCGCGGAAACCGCGCTGAAGGCCGACCGCAACGGCGAAGAGGACGACACCTTCACCAAGGCCGGTCACACCACCCTCGAACAGGTCGCCCAAGCCGAGAAGGACGCCGAGCGGGCGGCCGAACTCATGACGGGTCGCGCTTCCCCCACCGAGCTCAGTGAGCTGAACAAACTGCTCAGCAAACACGGGAACGACCCCGTTTTCGCGGAGAAGTTCGCCAGGACACGAGGGGCGGACGGGACGCTGCAGTCCTACATGACGATGATGAACCCGCCCCCGGGTTCGGGCCACGACCAGAAGGAACTGCTCAAGAAGATCCAGAAGAATCTCGGCACCACACTCGGCACCGCCACCACGGTCGACAGCCGGGCCATGGACAGGTTCGAGAAGGACCTGATGGCTGCAGGAGACAACGACTACCACTCCTCCGGAGGCCGTGCAGGCACCCACGACTACAACGGCTACCAGCTCACCAGCAGCCTGATGGCCAACGGCGAATGGGACTCGAGCCTCCTCAACGACTTCGGCACCGAACTCATCAAGGAAGAGCAGGACCGCTACCAGTTCTGGGGCTCCGACCGCGAATCCTATTGGGGCGGCGGCGGCTCCGCTCTCGACCTCATCACCTCCGACCCCATGGTCGGCTTCTCCGACGCCCTCGGCCACAACCCCGAAGCGGCCACCGACTTCCTCTCCGGCAGCACGGACACCGACGACGGCAAGGTCGACAATCTCGACTACCTCCTCAAGGACCGCGAGTGGCACGGCGGCGACGGGGACATCGACCACCTCGGCCACGCCCTCGAGGCGGCCACTACCGGGATGCCGTACGACTACGACGGCACCACGATGCCGGCCCACACACCCGAACAAGCCAAGCTCGTGAACGAGCTCGTCACCACGCTCGGCAGCTCCGAGAACGCGGACCTCATCGACGGCGACGGTCGCCTCGACCCCATCAAGGACAGCCTCGGCGACATCACCGCCAACTACATGGGGGATTTCCAGCAAGCGTTCACGACCCAGGACCTTCCGACCAACGGAGCCCCTGTAGGCGGCGAGGCAGGTATCGACCGCGGCAACGCCATCAATTTCATGGCCTCGATCGGCCAAGACCCGGACGCGTACAAGGCGGTCACCGGCGCTCAGATCGGTTACACCCAAGGACTGGTCGACGAAACACTGGCGGATGGCAACGGCCAGAACTTCGGGCGGGTAGAGGATCGCGTTATCAACGTCACCACTCCAGGCTCCGAGATTGCCGGCATCATGAGCGAAGCACGCGCCGAGGCTGTCCACGGGCACAAGACGGCGGAAGCGAATGATTTCAATTCCACCGTCGACGAAGTCAACAAATGGGTCGGGCTAGGAGTCAGCACCGCCACAGGCATTTACGCAACTCCAGTTGCAGGTGCCGCAGTGGGCGCCGCTTATGATGGACTCAGCACGGCGGTGGTGGGTCACATTCGCCAGGACTACACCACAGAAGCCAATTTCGATGCGCGAGACACATATGCTTCCGGCGCACAGTCGCATGAAAGAGCAATGGATTCGATGGTCAGAGAATCAGCTCGGACTCACGGCTACAGCGCAAGTGACTCCCAACAAATGGGACACACTGTGGCCCGCGAGTCCCAGCAGACATTCGCCGTTGGCGCAGTTGGCGCAGGCAAGAGGGGTTGATCGACTTGCGAAAATTCGCAGCCGCGCCGGCAACGACAATTATCGCCTGCCTCCTTATCGCGTCTTGCTCCGCCGACGGCGATGCGAAGCGGGACGCAGGCCGCCTCAAGAATACACTCTGCGACACAAGTATCACCACAAGTGCACTGCGGCAGATGTACCCGGGACCCTACACAAGTACCAAAATGATGCCCTCGAAAGGAGGTGGAATCGACGCCTTGGGCGGCACCGGCGGGGCCACGGAGGGCGACTGCGATATCTGGATTACCCAGAAGAAGGGTGATGTCTTTTCCGTGGTGAAAGTCGCCACCTTCATAAAACCTGACGCACAGGCCGAAGACCTCTTCAAGAACTATAAGAGATATTATCCGGATAACCGGAGAAAGATCACCTTGGGGTCTGCGACAGGGTTCACGACCCCGGAAAAATCTGTACTCGTATTCGACTGCAGGAGCCCGAAGGGACGCACTGCACAAAACGGTGACTTTGGCGCATCGGTCCAGGTGCTCCTTCCCGACCGCCGGAGAGGGTCCGACGTGCCCTCGGAGAGACTCGCCGAGAGCGCCGCGCAACTGGCGGCGGACACCGCACGTTACGTCAGCTCCGACGTGCTGAAATGCTCGACTCCGCGCCTACCGAGTGGCAATCCCGTCCAGAAGTCCGCAGCTCCGACGGAGTCGTAGGGGGCCGCGCACCTCCCGCTGAGCGGGAAGTCCCCTGCACGGAAATTCGGCGCGTCACGCGGGAACCGGGAAGCCGCCGGCCAGCCTCGGCGTCGCCGACTGGCTGGCGACAGGTGGAAGGGTCACCATGAAAGGGCGTCTGCGCGCTGTGGCGGCGGGGATGCCCGTCGGCGTGTGGCATGCGTTTCCGCTGTCGGCGCGGCAGGCGGAGCCCGCCGCGGCCGCGGCGGGGAGTCGGTCCGCCGTCGCACGGGGCCCGTGGTGGTGGAGACGGCCGGAGGGTGCGTGCGATGAGCGACTACTACGACCTCGGGCGTTACAGCCGGCCGGTGTCGACCACGGTGGAGGCGGCGCAGGTCTGGTTCGACCGCGGCCTGATGTGGAGCTACGGCTTCCACCACGAGGAGGCGATCGACTGTTTCGAGCGGGCGCGTGCCCACGACGCCGAGTGCGCCATGGCTCCCTGGGGCATCGCCTTCGCGCTGGGGCCGAACTACAACAAGCCGTGGGAGGCCTTCGACCCGGTCGATCTCGCGACGTGCGTCTCCCGGGCGTTCGAGGCGTCCGAGGAGGCGGCACGGCTCGCGGACAGGGCTGCGCCGGTGGAGCGGGCGCTCGTCGGGGCGCTGCGGCACCGCTACCCGCGGCCGCGGGCGGTGCCGGACCTGGCGGTGTGGAACCACCGCTACGCCGAGGCGATGCGCCGGGTGTACGGCGAGTACGCCGACGACCTCGACGTGGCCGCGCTGTTCGCCGACGCGCTGTTGAACCTCACCCCCTGGCAGCTGTGGGACCAGTGGACCGGTGAGCCGGCGCCGGGGTCCCGTGCCGTGGAGGCGCGCGCCGTCCTCGACCACGCGCTGGGACTGCCCGGGGGGCCGGACCACCCGGGCGTGCTGCACCTGTACATCCACCTGATGGAGATGTCGTCCACGCCGGAACAGGCCCTGCCGATGGCCGACCGGCTCCGCGACCTCGTCCCCGACGCGGGCCACCTGCAGCACATGCCCACCCACCTCGACGTCCTGTGCGGCGACTACGCCCGCGTGGTCTCGTCCAACTCGCGCGCCATCGAAGCGGACGAGAAGTGTGCGGCGCGTTCCGGCCCGATGAACTTCTACACGCTGTACCGCTGCCACGACTACCATTTCAAGATCTACGGCGCGATGTTCCTCGGGCAGCGGGCGGCTGCGCTGCAGACGTGCGACGCGCTCGAGGCCGCGGTTCCCGAGGAACTCCTCCGTGTGCAGGTGCCGCCGATGGCGGACTGGCTCGAGGGCCTCCTCCCGCTGCGCATGCACGTCCTGATCCGCTTCGGCATGTGGCAGGAGATCATCGACGCCGAACTGCCCGGCGACTCCGAGCTGTACTGCGTCACCACGGCGCTCCTGCACTACGCGAAGGCCCTCGCCCACGCCGCCTCCGGCCGGACGGACGCGGCCGCCGCCCAGCAGGTGATGTTCGACGCGGCGCGGCTGCGGGTGCCGGAGTCGCGCATGCTGTTCAACAACACCTGTCAGGACATCCTCGCGGTGGCGGCCTCGATGCTGGAGGGCGAACTGGAGTACCGCAGGGGGAACCTCGACGACGCCTACGCCGCGCTGCGACGGTCGATCGAACTCGACGACCACCTCCCCTACGACGAACCCTGGGGCTGGATGCAGCCCACCCGGCACGCCTACGGCGCGCTGCTGCTGGAGCAGGACCACGTCGAGGAGGCCGAGGCGGTGTACCGGGCCGACCTGGGTCTGGACGGCAGCATCCCCCGGTCGCAGCAGCACCCGGGCAACGTATGGAGCCTCCACGGCTACCACGAGTGCCTGGAGCGGTTGGGCCGCACGCGTGAAGCCGCCCTCGTCGAGCAGCAGTTGCGCCTCGCGCGGGCCAGGGCGGACGTCCCGGTGCACTCCTCCTGCTTCTGCCGGCTGTCCGCTCAGGCCGCGTAGTCCCACCGCGCGTTCAGCTCGCACCCGGTGTCCTGGGCCTGACGGTGAGGCGCGCGTGGTCGTACCCGCCGGGCTCGGGCGACGGAGTGTCGGTGATCGTGAACGTGCGCCGTAGTGCGTACTGCGCTCTGCCCGCCCCCCGTCACCGCATGCACATGCCACTCCCACCCGGGGCGTCAGCGGGCACGCCCCCTGCGGGACGGCGGCGTCACCCGGTACCCCCGCCGGTGCCCGCCCTGCACACACATCACCCGGTTCGTCGGTCGCCCGTGCATCCGGAACGCCCCGATGCCCGGAATCCAGGTCAGCAGCTTCCGCGCCGGGCGGAGCTCCCCGTGAAAGGAACCAGAGAGATGTCGTACATCCGCAAGAGCACCGCCGTTGCGGCTGCTCTCGGCACCTGCGCCCTCGGCCTGACCGCCGCTGCGCCCGCCGGCGCCTCCGAGCAGGACAAGGCCATGGTGTCCGTCTTCCACGGGGTCCCGGGGATGACCGTGGACGTCTACGCCGGCGACAAGGAGCTGATCCCGGACTTCAAGCCGGGCACGCTGACGGAGCCCATGCCGCTGGCGGCCGGCAGCTACGACCTGAAGGTCTTCCCCGACGGCGCCGACCCGAAGTCGGACGACCCCGCGATCGAGAAGACCGTCGAGGTGCCCGCCGGAGCCAACGCCACCGTCGCCGCTCACCTGAGCGCCGACGGCGAGCCGCAACTGACCGCGTTCGTCAACGACACCGCGAAGGTGGACGCCGGCAAGTCCCGCCTGACGGTGCGGCACGTCGCCGCCGCCCCGGCCGTGGATGTGCGGGCGAACGACAAGGCCGTGTTCAAGGACCTGACCAACCCGAACGAGAAGTCCGGCGTGGTGGACGCGGGCACCATCTCCGCAGACGTGACGCTCGCCGGGACCGATGACGTGGCCATCGGCCCGGCCGACCTGACCCTGAAGGAAGGCACGAGCAACATCGTCTACGCCTGGGGCAGCGCCGAGGAGGACAACCTCGCGCTCAAAGTGCAGACGCTCTCCGGGATGCACTCCGAACCGGGCGGCGTCGAGGCGGGCGCGGGCGACACGCAGGCCGGCACCAACTCCGCAGCCCTCTGGCTGGCCGGCTCCGCGGGTGCGGCCGCCCTGGCGGCCGGCGCCCTGGCACTGCGTCAGCGCCGGCAGACGGCCGCGGCCTCCCGTCGCTGAGGGGAGGGGATCGCAGGAGGCATCCGATGCGACGACGCCTGCCACCGGTCCGGGCAGCCCTCGCTGCCGCGGTGCTCTGCACCGCGGCAGCGATGGCGTTCGTGCTGCTGCCCGGAAACGGACCGCCGCCGGACTTCGGCACCCGGACGACCGGCGACACCCGCAGCGCCGAGGCGCCCGTTCCGGCCCCGCACTCGACGCCACCGAGCGCGAGCGGAGCAGGGCGACCCGGGACCGACGCGCTGCCCGCCGGGCCGCCCGCCGAGCCGGCGGGCATCCGCATCGACCGGGTCGGCCTCGCGGCGCGCGTGGAGCCCGTGGGAGTGCTGGAGAACGGAACGGTGGAAGTCCCCACGTCGCCCGACGCGGCGGGCTGGTACCGCTTCGGCGTCGCGCCCGGCAGCGAGCGCGGATCCGCGGTGCTCGTGGGACATGTCGACCATGCCACCGGGGAGCTCGGGGAGTTCGCCGCTCTCTACGACGTCCGTGCAGGCGACGAGGTGTCGGTCCGCCGGGACGGAGCGGAACCGGCGCGGTACCGCATCACCGCACGCGAGGTCGTCGACCAGGAACGGCTGCCGCCCGGGCTGTTCCGCCGGGAAGGGCCTCCGGTGCTCACCCTCATCACCTGCGCTCCCCCGTACGACGAGGGGACCGGCTACCGGAACAACCTGGTCGTCACCGCAGAACCCCGGCAGCGGGCATGATCACCCTGTGCGCGCCACGGCACCCCCGACCGGGGCGGTGTCAGAAGGAGGTCTTCCGCAGTGCGTCACATCGATCCGGCAGACCTCGCGGCACGCGCGCTCGACGGGCAGGCGGCGACGCTCACCCCATGGCAGACCGGCCACCTGCGTCACTGCGACGCCTGCATCGAGCAACTCGCGTCCTTCCAGCGGGTCGCCCGGGCCGGGCGGTCGCTGACGGCAGAGGACCTCCCGGTACCGCCGCCGCCCAGGGTGTGGGAAGCGCTGCTGGCCGACGTGACGAAGGACGCCCGTACGTGGGGTGCCACGCGGGGTGACACGGGCGGGGCATCCGCTGCCACCGACCGCGAGACGCCCACCGTGGCAGGGCGTACCCGGCGTACCTGGCGGGCCTCTCGCCGGCTGGCCGGCGTCGTCTCCGTCGTCTGCCTGGTGCTGGGCGGCGCCGCCGCGGGCAGTGCCGCAACCTGGTGGGAGATGCGGCAGCCCGAGACGTCACCCACGGCGGCCGGGACACGAGCCCTCACTCCGCCGGAGGCGGGCGGGACCGGCGAGGCGCGGGGCGAGGTGCAGCTCGTGCGGGACGGCGCGCCGGGCCGCGTCCGGGTGACGGTGCACGGTCTGCCGTCCACGGCCGGGTACTACGAGGTGTGGCTCATGGACCGCACGCACCGGAAGCTGATTCCGCTCGGCACCCTGGGCACGGGAGGCAGCTCCACACTCACCCTTCCGAAGGGAGTCGACACCGACGTGTACGCCCTGCTGGACGTGTCGGCCCAGCCGTATGACGGCACCACGGCCCACTCGGGTCGGAGCGTGGTCCGCGGCTCCCTGCCGCCGACCGGCCGCGGCGGTGCGGCCGGTGCCTGACGTCGACGTCGCGATCGTCGGGGCCGGAGCGGCGGGTCTCTCCCTCGCACGATTGCTGGCCGACCCGCCGCCGGGAGCCCCTCGGCTGACGGTCCTTCTCCTCGAGACGCCGCTCAGGCGGCTGCGCCCGCCCGAGCGGACGTGGTGCTTCTGGCACGATGCACCGGGAGAGCTCGAAGCGCTCGCCACGGCGTCCTGGCCGAGGGTCCGCGTGCACGGACCCACCGGCAGCGTCGTCGCATCGGACATCTCGCCGATGCGCTACCTGATGATCCGTTCTCCCTCCTTCGAGCGGGAGACCGACCGCCGCCTCGCGGCCGTTCGCACCCTGTCCCGTCTCGATGCCACGGTCACCGGCATCGACGACGGGCAGAGGGAGGCACGCGTGCACTGCACGGCACCGGACGGAGCGGAGCGTACGGTGGGCGCCCGGTGGGTCTTCGACTCCCGTCCGCGCGCCCTGCCTCCGGCACGGACGCTGCTGTGGCAGCACTTCCGGGGCTGGTTCCTGCGCACGGAGCGCGACGCGTTCGATCCGGGAGCCGCGGTGCTGATGGATCTGCGCACCGAACAGCCCCAGGAGGGACTGTCCTTCGGCTACGTCCTCCCTTTCGGCGCACGTGAAGCCCTCGTGGAGTACACCGAGTTCTCCCGCAGACCGCTGTCCGTGGCGCAGTACGACGAGGCCCTGCGCCGTTACACGGGGAAGGTCCTGGGACTCGGCCGCTTCGAGGTCGAGGCGACCGAGCAGGGCGCCATCCCGATGACGGACGGCCGCTTCCCCCGGCGCGCCGGTGCTTCCGTCTTCCGCATCGGTACGGCCGGCGGCGCGACGCGGCCCTCCACCGGCTACACGTTCACCGCCGCGCAGCGCCAGGTGCGCGCGGTGGCCGACGCCCTGTTCGCCGGCCGCACTCCCACGCCCCCTCCCGCGCACACGGCGAGGTCCCGGGCGATGGACGCGGTGATGCTGCGCGCCCTGGACACCGGCCGGGTGGACGGCGCCGCGTTCTTCGAGCGGTTGTTCACGCGTAACGACACCAGGCGGTTGCTGCGTTTTCTGGACGGAACGACGACACCGTTCGAAGACCTGCGGGTCGGGGCGAGCACCCCGGTGCTGCCCATGCTCCGCACCGTGGCCGAACTTCCCTGGCTGCGGCCCCGACCGCCCACGACGACCTGACGCCTGCCTGACACCCACCCTGGAGACGCGGTGCCCCTGCTGCACGACCAAGAACTCTCCGCCGCCTTCGACCACGCCGCCGGCACCTACGACCGCTTCACGGCCGCCAACCCGGGCTACCGGGCCGGGCTCCGGCGCTCCGCGCGACGACTGCGCCTTCCTGACCGCGGTGCGGCGCCGCGCATCCTGGATCTGGGCTGCGGCACCGGGTCCTCCACCGCCGCGCTGCTGGCCGCCGCGCCACGGGCCCACGTCACCGCCGTGGACGCGTCGGCGGGGATGCTGGAGCGGGCGGAGGCCAAACCGTGGCCGCTCGGTGCGGTGGAGTTCGTCCACGGCCCCGCCGAGAAGCTCACGGAAGCCGGGGTGCGGGGCCCGTTCGACGCGGTCTTCGCCGCGTACCTCTTCCGCAACCTCTCCGACACCGACGGGGTACTGGCCGCGGTACGGGACCTGCTGGCTCCGGCTGGGCGGCTGGCGGTGCACGAGTACACCCTCAGCGGCGCCCGGGCACACCGCGCGCTGTGGACGGGAGTCTGCCGGGGCGGTCTCGTCCCCGTGGCGTCACTGCGCGGCGACGGGCGCCTTTACCGGCATCTGTGGCGCAGCGTCCTGGACTTCGACGACGCCGCCGGCTTCCGTGCCCGGCTGCGAAGGGCCGGATTCGAGGACGTGCGGGTGCTTCCGGCCACCGGGTGGCAGTGGGGCATCGTCCACACCTTCGTCGCGCGCCGAGGGGGTGCCGCGTGATCCGTGTGGATGCTCACGGCCGGGCACGGCGTGGACGCGACCCGCGCGCGGAGGCGCTGCGGCCGCCACCGGGGGCGCCGCGGCTGACGGGTGCGCCGCCGCGCGTCGCGGTGGTCGGCGGCGGCATCGCCGGGCTCGCGGCGGCGACCGGGCTGGCCGAACGTGGTGCGCGCGTCACGGTGTACGAGAGGGAGTCCGGGCTGGGCGGTCGGCTGCTGGGCCGGCCGGAGCGTCTCGCGGACGGCAGCCGGGTGACGATGAGCCGCGGCTTCCACGCCTTCTTTCGCCAGTACTACAACCTGCGGGGACTGCTGCGGCGGGTGGACGGATCCCTCGGCATGCTCACGCCGCTCGCGGACTATCCGTTGTGGCACCGCGACGGTCTGCGTGACGGTTTCCGCGGACTGCCCCGTACGCCTCCGTGGAACGCGGCGGCGTTCGTGGCCCGCAGCGAGGCCTTCGCCTGGCGGGATCTGACCCGGATCCGGCCGCGGGCGGCACTGTCGCTGCTGGACGTGCGGGTTCCGGAGGTGTACGCGCGCTTCGACGGCGTCAGCGCCGCCTCGTACCTGGACGCGATCGGGTTTCCGCCCGCCGCCCGGCATCTCGCGTTCGAGGTGTTCTCCCGCAGCTTCTTCGCCGACCCGCGCGACTTCTCCGCCGCCGAACTCGTCCTGATGTTCCACATCTACTTCCTCGGCTCCAGCGAGGGCCTGCTGTTCGACGTCCCCCGTGAACCGTTCCCGCAGGCGTTGTGGGAACCGCTCGCCGGCTACCTGGCCCGTCACGGCGCACGGGTCCGCACGGAGACGCCGGTGGAGACCGTGCAGCCCCGGGACGGAGGGTTCACGGTCGTCTCCGGGCCGGGCGGCGAGGAGGTGGATGCGGTGGTGCTCGCGCTGGACACCACGGGGCTGCAGTCCCTCGTGGAGCGCTCCCCCGGTCTGGGCGACGCCGACTGGCGCTCGCGCGTGGCCGGGCTGCGGGCCGCGCCGCCGTTCCTGGTCTCCCGCCTGTGGCTGGACCGCCCGGTGGCCGCCGACCGGCCGGGGTTCCTGGGCACCAGCGGTTACGGTCCGCTGGACAACGTCAGCGTCCTGGACCGGTGGGAGGGTGAGGCCCGCCGATGGGCGGAGCGCACCGGCGGTTCGGTCGTCGAACTGCACGCCTACGCCGTCGCCGACGGCACCGACCGCGCGGCCACGGAGGAACAGCTGACGGCACACCTGCACGCGGTGTATCCGGAAACGCTTCACGCCCGGATCATCGATGCGCGGCACGAGTGGCGGGCGGACTGCCCGCTCTTCGAGGTGGGCGGTCACCCGCGCCGCCCCGGAGTGACCACGCCGCACGCACGGCTGATGCTCGCCGGCGATCTGGTGCGCACCGACCTGCCGGTGGCCCTGATGGAGCGGGCGGCGACCACCGGATTCCAGGCGGCGAACGCCCTGCTGCGGCAGTGGGGTGTGCGCGGGCAGACGCTGTGGACCGTGCCGCGGGCGGGGCGCTCGGCCGCGCTGAGGGCCGCAGCGGCCCTGGCCTGACCTGCTTCGCTGCTCGTTCCCCTCGGGCTGCCGGGTGGCGCCGTCAGCCGGGGAACCGGCCGGTGGAGCGCAGCAGGTAGCGGCGTTCGGCGTAGGCGAGGTCGTCGCGCCACAGGCGCGCGGCCGCCGCACTCATGAGCGGACGCAGCAGCGGGGCGGCGCGCCGCGCGGCGACGAACCCGGGCCGTTCGGAGGTGGCGACGACGGCTTCGACGACACGCGTGCGGGGCCGGTCGTGCGGGTCGGTCCCGAGGGGGGTCGCGTGCGTCTCGACCACGGACCCCTCACCTTCGCCTTCGACGATCCGCATGACGACGGTGCGGGGTCCGGGGGCGGTGAACGTCGCGCGTACGGGGACGACGAGCCGGCCGGCCACCTTGAACGACACCCGTACGGTGAAGCCTTCGTCGGCGGCGCTCTCCACCGTGAGGTCGACGAAGGAGTAGGGGTGGAACCAGGCGCCGTGCCAGGGGTCGAGCCGGTTGGCGACCACGTCTTCCGGCTCGCAGACGCCTTGCGCGCTCATGACGGCACCGACCGCGCCGGGCAGGGAGGGACGGGCGGGGACGAGCGGGCTCTGCAGCGGGGACTCGCCTCCCAGCGCGTCCAGTCGCACCCAGACCAGCAGGCCGTCGTCGTGGGCGGGGTAGGGCTGCCAGCCGGCGAACGGCGTGCCGTCCAGGGCGAGACCGTGCCAGTGGCAGACCACTCTCCCGCAGCGCACCGGGCTGTCACGCAGCGGCGCACCGAGGTGGGGACAGGCACCCTGCCCCGCACGGAGCGCACCGTCGTCCCCGCGCCAGAAGATGACCTCCACACCGCCCACGGTGCGGCCCAGGACGGTGCCCGGGCGCACCTCGCGACTGCCTGCGACGACATACCAGTTGCCGGTCGGCCGAGCGGAGGCCGTCTTCAGGGCGGCCGCGATGAGCGCGGGTCTCGCCTCGCGCCAGGTGGGGGCCTGAGCGTGCCAGCGGCCGGGCCGGCGGCGCCAGGAGAGCGGAAGACGGGGTCTGCGGCGAGGTGCGGGGAGCGGGTTCATGCCGAGTCCTCTCGCGGCAGAACGGGGTGACGGACGGGTTCCGGCGTCCCGGGGCGTCGCCGTGCGGTGGAAGGGGCGCGCCGCAGCCGGGCGGCGGCGACTCCGATGGCGCCGCGGCCGGCCACCACGGCGCGGCGGGCCGGCGAGACGGCGACGCGGCGGTGGAGGACCGGGTAGCCGGCGTCGGCGGCGGCGTCGAGGATCTCCGAGTACAGGGTGTAGGCGGCGCGGATGCAGGGGCGGGAGACGGGATCGAGCAGGGCGATGCCCGGCTCGGCCTCCCGGTACACCTCGCGGGTGAGGGCGGCGGCGGCCCGCAGGGCGCTGCGGATGCGTGGGTCGTCGCGTCCGGTGGCACGGCTCCACTGCAACAGGCCCCGGTCGACGCCGTGCGCGGCCAGCAGGTCGCCGGGCAGGTAGACGCGGTCACGGTCGAGGTCCTCGCCGACGTCCCGGAGGAAGTTGGTCAGCTGGAAGGCCACACCGAGCGCGGCAGCGTGGGCTTCGGCTTCCTCCGCCGGGACCACGGTGCCCAGCACCGGCATCATCTGCAGGCCGATGACGGCCGCCGAGCCGTGCATGTAGGTCTGCAGAGCCGGATAGTCCGCGTAGGCGCGGACCTGGAGATCCATGCGCATGGACGCCATGAAGTCGGTGAAGTGGGTGTGGCGGATGCCGTAGGTGCGGGCCGTGTGCGCCAGGGCTCGGACGACCGGTTCGCGGCTGGAGCCGGTGCGGAGGCCGACCGCCAGCTCCTGCTCCCAGCGGCTCAGGGCGGCCGCCCGCTCGTGGACGGCGGCGTCGGCGGCGAGGTCGTCGACGATGTCGTCGGCCCAGCGGGCGAAGCCGTACAGCGCGTGCACGGCCGGGCGACGCGCGGGCGGCAGCAGGCGCGTGGCCAGGAAGTAGGTGCGGCCGTGGCGGGCGTTCAGGGCGCGGCACAGCGTGTAGTCCCGGCGCAGGCCCGGTTCGGTGATGCCGGCGGCCGTCAGTTCACGTGCCGTCATGATCGGTGCCTCCTGCCGGGATGCGGCTGCCGCAGTGCGGCATGCTCTCGGCGCAGTGGTGGTGGCGGGACGCGGGAAGCGCCCTCGCTCCGGTGATCCGCTGGGCGGCGAGCTTCCCCGAGATGAGGACCGTGGGGACGCCGACGCCGGGGGTGGTTCCGCAGCCGGCGAGGACGCCGTTGGTGATGCCCCGGATCAGGTTGCGGGGACGGAACGGGCCGGTCTGCGCGAAGGTGTGGGCGGCGGAGAAGGGGGTGCCTGCGGCCAGGCCCTGGGCCGTCCAGTCGGCGGGGGTGACCAGCTGCTCGTCCTCGATGGAGGTGTTCAGGCCGGTCAGGCCGCGGCGTTCGAGCTCGGCGACCAGCTCGTCCCGGTAGCGGGGGCCCAGGTCGCGCCAGGCGGCGGGGCTCGGGCCGATGTCGGTGTTGGGGCAGGGCGCCAGGATGTAGTGCAGGTGCCGACCCGGTGGGGCGAGGCCGGGGTCGTGGGCGGTGGGGCGTGAGATCAGCAGCGACGGGTCGGTCATCAGGCGCCCGTGGCGGGTGAGTTCGTCGAAGGTGCTATGCCAGGCGTGACCGAACAAGAGGGTGTGGTGCTGCAGCTCGTCCCAGGTGCGGTCGGTTCCGGCGTGCAGCACGACGGCGGACGGTGAGTGCCGCAGCCGAAGCGGCCGGCGCGGTGTTCGGCCCAGCAGGCGGTAGGCGGCGGGCAGGTCGCAGGTCAGGACGGCGGCGTCGCAGGGCAGGCGACGGCCGTCGGCGGTGCGCACGGCGCGAATCCGGTCGCCGGACCGCTCCAGGCTGCCGACCTCGGTGTTCCAGAGGAAGGTGGCTCCGGCTTCGGCTGCTGCCGCGGTCATGGCACGAGCGACGGCGTGGATGCCACCGGTCGGAAAGTACACGCCTGCCACGGTGTCCATGTAGGCGATGACCGCGTAGGCAGCCAACGCCTTGGCCGGGGGCACCCCGGCGTAGAGCGACTGGAAGGTGAAGACGCGCCGCAGCCGCTCGTCGCGCAGGAAGTGGCCGATGCGGTTCTCGAGGCGGCCGAAGCCGCCGAGCGCGGCCAGCCGCGCCAGGTCGGGATGCAGGAGGTCGAGGGGAGAGTCGAAGTGGGCGTCGATGAAACGGCGCATCTGCACGCGGTACAGGCGCTCCAGCCAGCGGCGGAGAGCGCGGTACCCGGCTGCCTCGTGTGGCCCGGCGAAGCGGCGGATCTCGTCCTCCATCGCTTCGGCGTCGGTGTGCACGTCCAGGCTCGAACCGTCGGCGAAAAGCGCCCCGTAGGCCGGGTGGAGCTGCGTCAGTTCCAGTCGGCCCCTCACCGACGTGCCCACAGCGGCGAACGCCTCGTCGAGAAGGTGCGGCATGGTGAGCACGGTGGGGCCGGTGTCGAGCCGGAAGCCGCCGAGGTCGGTGCGGCCCGCCCGGCCGCCCGGTCCGGCGTCCCGTTCGACGACGGTCACCTCCCGGCCGGAGCCGAGCAGATGCAGTGCCGCGGAGAGCCCGGAGAGTCCCGCGCCGACCACCATGACGCGGTCGGTGGGGCCGGGAACCGTTCGCGTCACGTACTCCTCCGGTCCGTTGCGGCCCCCGGGGCTCCGGGGACGACGCGGGTGGCGGTGTGGACGAGGTCGACGAGCCGCTGCTCGGCGTCGGAGTCGAGCCGGGCGCGGGCAAGCTCCGTGCCGGCGTGCCTCACCAGTGCCTCGATCCGCTCGGTCACGGCGTCACGTGCGCCGACCCGGGCCAGCGCGTGCCGGTACTCCTGCAGCGCTTCGGCGCCCAGGTGGGAGTCGGCGAAGACGCGCCTCATCACCTCGAGCGCCTGGTGGTCCTCGCACGCTTCCGCCCGTTGCCACGCGAGGGCCGCCAGATAGGTGGCCTTGCCCTCGCGCACGTCCTCCCCCGCCGACTTTCCGGTTGCGGCCGGGTCGCCGAACACGCCGTCGAGGTCGTCGCGGAGCTGGAAGGCGAGGCCGGCGCTGTGCCCCGCGGCCTCCAGGCACCTGCGGGTGTACGTGGAGGCGCCCGCGAGGGCCGCGCCCATGCCCAGCGGACGCCGCACGGTGTAGGCCGCCGTCTTCAGCGCCGCCACCCGCAGGGCACTTTCGGGCGAGAACGCTCCGACGGCCTGCGTGCGCAGATCCAGGTACTGGCCGGCGACCATCTCGGCCCGCATGGCCCGCCACCCGAGGTCTTCGCCACGTGGAGCCGCACGCTCGCGTGTCGCCTCGGCGAACAGGTCCTCGGCCCACATCAGAGCGAGATCACCGGCCAGCACGGCACCGCCGGTGCCGAAGGCCTCCGGAGAGCCGTTCATGCCCGCCCCGCGATGGCGGGCGGCGAAGTCCATGTGGAGGGCCGGCCTTCCGCGCCGCGTCTCGGAGCGATCCATCACATCGTCATGGATCAGGGCGAGCGCCTGCAGCAGCTCGAGGGAGGCCGCGGCTTTCAGCGCGCCGCGCGCCTCGGGCTCCCGGCCCGAGCCCCCCGCCGCACGCCACCCCCACCAGAGGAACGAGGCCCGCAGTCTCTTGCCGCCCCGCAGGACGAAGTCCGCCACGGGCCGTGCGACCTCGTCGCAGAACACCTCATCGAGTGAAGCCGCTTCGACCACACGGTCCTCCAGCCACGAGGCCAGAAGTGCCTCCACGGCTCCCGGAGTGTCCACGTCCGGGTGCGGAGTCTGCGTGCCGCAGCGGGACCGCAGTGGGGTTTGCGGGCTCACAGGACAGGTGCGGTCCTCCGTCCCGGACGAGAGATTCATGCCTCCTTCTACCGGAGAAGAAGCGCGATCGGATTCAACGCCACGAGCATGGGCGCGACGGCCCCGGCGGTGGTTCCGGACACGAGAAAGCCCCCGACCGCATGAAGTGAGGGTGCGGGCGGGGGCGTGGAGAACGGCGTCCCGGAGACCTCTCCCCGATCCGGGACGCCGCCCCGACCCGCGACAGAGCGTCACACGGGACGGGAGCTGAGGGATGTGCCCCCGGGGGGCGGGCTGCTTCTGCCCTCTGCAGGCCGTCGGAGGCCGACGCACCCCCGCGCGAGAGGTCCCGCAGATGCGGAACGGCCGGGGACCCGCCCGGTCCGCGGAGGCACGGGCCGGACGGGACCCGGCCGGGCGGACGGGCGGACGGCGGCTACGTCCGGCGGGACACGACCCGCATCGGCAGCTTGTCCGGGTGGGCCACGGCGGAGGCGACTTCGCGGACTTCATGCCCCGGGAGGGGCTCGAACCGCCAGCGGGAGAGGACGGTGGCCATCGCGATGGCGATCTCCGTCAGCGCGAAGCCGTCACCGATGCACTTGCGGTTCCCCGCGCCGAAGGGGATGTACCCCTCACGGGGCCGCCCTTCCCGGCGTTCGGGCAGCCAGCGGTCCGGGTCGAAGGTGTGCGGGTCGTCGTAGAGGCGTTCGTCGCGGTGCAGGGCGTAGAGGCTGAAGGCGAGTTCGGTGCCCTCCTCCAGGCGGTGTCCTGCGAGTTCGACCGGTTTCGTGACGCGGCGCATGAGGAGGGGAACCGAGTGCATTCGGCCGATCTCGTCGATCACCTGCCGGGTGTAGGTCAGCTTCGGGACGTCCTCGAAGGCGATGTTCCCGTCCGGTGCCACCTCGTCGATCTCCGCGAGGAGCCTCTTCTCCACTTCCGGTGCCTTGGCGAGTTCGTGGAAGGTCCAGGCGAGGGTGGAGGCGGTCGTCTCGGTGCCGGCGAACATGATGGCGACGAGTTCGTCCCGGATCTCGCGGTCGGTGAGCTTCTCCCCGGTGTCCGCGTCGCGGGCGTTGAGCAGCATGGACAGCAGGTCGTTGTAGTCGACGTCGCCTTCCTTGTGGGAGGCGGCGATGACGTCGTCGATGACCGTGCGCAACCGTTTCGCCGCCTGGTTGAAGCGCCGGTTCGCCGGAATCGGCAGGTGGTCGAGCAGGCGCGGGGTGACGGCCCGCAGCAGGGCGTAGCGCAGCAGGATCGGCACGTCGACGCGGACGGCCTCGGCGGCGGGCCGGCTGATGTCGGCGGAGAACATCGTCTCGGCCAGGGTGCCCACGGAGAACTCGGCGAGTTCCTGGTCGACCTGGACGGTCTGGCCGTCGGTCCATGCGTCGGCCATGGCACGCGCGCGGGCGGCCATGGTCGCGGCGTAGCCGGCGATCTTGGCGTGGTGGAAGCTGGGCTGCATCAGCCGGCGGTGCCGTTTGTGGATGTGGCTGGGAGCGGTGGGCAGGGAGTCCCCGACCAGGATGCGGGCGCGGACGAAGAAGCGTCCCTTGTCCAGCTGGCGCGCCTTGGTGACGAGCAGTTCGTGGGTCAGCTCGGCGCTGTTGACGAAGTAGATGGGCAGGGTTCCCACGTCGACCCGCACGAAGTCGCCGGTGTGCCGCAGCGACTGCATGAAGTCGAGCGGGCGGCGGACCAGCGGGAGGACGTGTCCGAGGAGCGGTATGCGGCCCGGTGCTCGTGGCACCGCGGCGGCGCTGGTTGCAGCCATCACGGCGTTTCCTTGTCTCGGCACCTGGCCGTCAGTTCGCCATCAGTTCGGTGAGGGGGGTCTCCTGCGCCGGCGGGGGCGAGGGGGTGTCCTGCGCGCGCGGCAGCAGGTCCCACCACCAGGCGACGCAGGGGATGTCCAGCGGCTCGCTGCTGTCGTCGGTCGGGGCGTCGAGGAAGGTGGAGGGCAGCCGTGCCGGGTCGTCGGGGGTGGTGTAGCGGTGGGAGCTGATGCCCCAGTCCTGCGCGCCCCGGATGAAGTGGCCGAGACTGCGCAGGTACTGCCGCAGCCGCGGGCCGGCGACGGTGGACGTCAGGTGGTCGCAGAGCCTCTCGAAGAGCACCATGACGCGGTCGCGCTGGGCGACGGCGGTCCGCAGTGCGTCTTCGGGGTTCAGTCCTCGGTGGTGCTGGAGGACGCGCAGCACGTTGAGGTAGTGCTGACCGGCGCGGCTCTCCTTGTGGTAGGAGAAGAGGTCGTTGTCCCAGGTGATGACGAAGTAGGCCATCTCGGCGGCGGCCCGGACCGACCGGTGGTCGCGCTCGCCGGGGTCGAGTTCGTAGCCGTGCCCCATCTCCAGCAGCGGCAGGACGACGGAGGTGGCACCGTCGTAGAGGCGCATGAGGGTGTAGTCGTTGAGGTCGGGGACCGTCGCGTGACTGCGGTGGCCGGCTTCCCACACCACGGAGAGGAAGTACTCGCGCAGCGCGTCCACCCAGCGGGTCACCTGGGCGGGCGTGCCGTGGTGGGCCATGCGGCGGCTCAGGTCGCGCAGGCCGTGGGCGAGGGGGTCCTGCTGCAGCATCGGCGCTTCGGGGTTCTGGGCGACGCGCAGCAGACGGGAGAGTTCACCGGCGAGCAGGCCGGGATCGGCGCCGAGTTCTCCCTCCTCGCAGTGGCCGTCGTCGACGCCGAACAGCCAGAGGATGAAGTCGGCGAGGAGCCGGGCGACGTCTTCGTCGCCTTCAGGGAGGATGCGCGCGGCGAAGGTGCCGATCTCGCTGGCGACGAGCTTGTCACGCAGTTCCGTCGAGCCGATGCCGAAGGCGTGCGCCCATGCGGCGTTCTGACGGTCGACGGCCTGGTGCCGCGGATGGATGGCCGGGGGTATCGGAGAGTAGACGGGCGGGACGAGCAACCCGTGGTGCACGAGCGATCACCTCAGTCGTTCAGCGGACGGCCGCTCTCCACGGGGTCTCGGGGAGCCGCCTGCACCGCGACCAGGTCCACGGCACACCGATGCAGCCACCGCGGGGGTATCGCGGTGGCTGCATCGCGTATCGAAGACGGCCAGAAGTGGATCACATCGTTCCGGGGCACTCAAGACCCCGGATATCGAACTGGCATGTCAAGAGGGCATATTGCGCCATCATATGCGCGCACCGGTCCCGGGCCGGACAACCGCCCCGGGACCGGCGAGGCCGGACCGTCCCTAACGGCGCCACCGGAGACGGCGGAAGGGCCGGCGGGAGGTGGAAGCCCCGGGCGCCGTCCGGCCGGGTGCGTCCGCGAGGGCCGGAGGGGAGGGAACGCTGCGCTGGGGCGGGAGTTCGGCGCCCGCGGCCTCCTCCGGGGCCGGCGAACCCTTCGCCGCCCGGAGCCGCCCGGGGGTGAAGCGGACGGGCAGGGCGGCCAGCGGACGCGACATCAGCGAGGCGTTCCAGGTCAGCTCCTCCTCCGGTACGGCCAGGCGCAGGTCGGGCAGCCGGCTGAGCAGGACGTCGATCCCGGTGTCGGCGATGGCCCGGCCCAGGTCCTGGCCGGGGCACTCGTGCGGACCGCCGCTGAAGGCCAGGTGGGAGCGGTTCCCGTGCAGGGAGGTGGACGTGTCCGGGCGGATGGCCGGATCGGCGTTGCCCGCGGCCAGGCCGAGGATCAGCAGGTCGCCCTCCTTGATCCGCTTGCCCGCCAGCTCGATGTCCCCGGTCGCCCAGCGGCCGAGGTTGGTCGTCATCGGCGGGTCGTCCCACAGCACCTGCTCCAGGGCGTCCGGCAGCGTCATGTGGCCACCGGCCAGGTTCGCGCGGAAGCGACGGTCGGTGAGCACCAGCCGCAGGGTGCCCGCGATCAGGTTGACCGTCGGCTCGTTGGCGGAGACCAGCACGACGCGCAGGTGCTCGCGCACCTCGTCGTCGCTCAGCCGGGCCGGGTGCTCGATGAGCTTGGAGGCCACGTCGTGGCCGGGCGTGACGCGTTTGCGCTCGACGAGCTGCTGGAGCGTCTCGGTGAGGTAGTCGTTGCTGGCCACCGCCGTCTCCGTGCCACCGAGCATGTCGCGCGCCGCGTCGACGAGCCGGGGACCGTAGTCCTCCGGCATGCCGAACAGCTGCGTGACCACGCGCAGCGGGAGCTGGGCGGCGAACTGGTCGACCAGGTCGGCCCGCCCCGCGGCGGCGAAGTCGTCGACGAGCTGGTGGGAGAAGCGGGTGACGTACCGACGGATACCGCGCGCCTCGAACCGGGACAGGCTGTCGGTGACGGCGCGGCGCAGCCGCTCGTGCTCGGGGCCGTCGGCGAACACGCACAGCGGCTGCCACGCGGTCATCGGCGTGAGGGGGTGGTCGGGCGGCACGTTGCCCTCCGCCATGTCGCGCCAGCGGCGCGAGTCGCGGCTGAAGAGTGTCGAGGTCCGCGCCACCTCCAGGTTCTCCCGGTGACCGAGCACCAGCCACGCCGGCAGGTCCCCGTGCACCAGCACGGGAGCCACGGCCCCGTGCTCCGCGCGCAGCTTCTCGTACAGCGCCATCGGGTCGGCGTCGGCCTCCGGCCCGTAGAGACGCCGCAGACCGTCCGCCCCGGCGGCGTGCGCGGGGCATCCGGGCGGTGGTGCGGCCGGCCCCGGCCCGGCGGTGGGTTCGTTCGGGGAGTTCACATCGCCTCCGAAGTCGTGGCCAGGGAACGCAGGTGGTGCATCAGCGTCATCAGGACGTCACGGCTGGAATCGCGGTGCCGGGCGTCGCACGCCACGATCGGTACGGTCGGCGGCAGGTCGAGCGCGTCGCGCAGGTCGTCCACGGCGTAGGAGGGGGCGTCCGGGAAGGCGTTGACGGCCACGATGAACGGGACCGACGCCTCCTCCAGCCGGCCCATCACGTCGAAGCTCGCCTCGAGGCGTCGCGTGTCGACGAGGACGACGGCACCGAGTGCTCCGTCGAACAGGCCGTTCCACAGGAACCAGAACCGCTCCTGTCCGGGCGTGCCGAAGAGGTAGAGGACCATCTCCTGGTTGAGGCTGATGCGGCCGAAATCCATCGCGACGGTGGTGGCCGTCTTCCGTTCGACGCCGGTGTTGTCGTCGACCGTGGCGCCGGCCTGCGTCATCGTCTCCTCGGTCGTCAGCGGACGAATCTCGCTGACCGAACGGACCAGCGTCGTCTTGCCGACGCCGAAGCCGCCCACCACGACGAGCTTGACCGCCACGTTGGTCGACGACGGCAGCGCGTCCTCGCTCCGCGGCCCCGTGACCGTCTCAGAGCTTGCTGAGTCCATCGATTACCGCCTCAATCAGTGCGATGTCCGGAAGCGTGGATGCAGGGTTGCGCGTCTGCACCAGTTCCTCGTCCAACAGGTCCGTGAGCAGCACGGTGGTCACGCTGACCGGCAGCCGCAGGTATGCGGAGATCTCCGCCAGGGACAGCGGGGCACCGCACATCCGCAGGATGGCCGCGTGTTCGGGCTGCATCCCGACCTTCGGCTGCACGCGGGCGACGATCAGCGTGACCAGCCCCAGACCCGCCGTCTCCGGCGAGTCGGTGCGACCCCCGGTGATGACGTAGAGCCGCTCGGGCGTCTCCGCGTCCTCCCACTCCTCGTCTCCTCCACTCATACGGAGGATCCGTCATGCCGCGGAGGGCTCGTGAGGTGGGCTCCGATACGCGCCACCAGGTCACGCATGCACTGGCCCACGAGACCCGCGTCGACCCCTTCGTCCGCCAGCACGGCGAGATGCGCTCCCGCACCGGCCGCCATCAGGTACATGAAGCCGCCGTCGACCTCGATGACGACCATCCGCATCCGGCCGCTGCTGTGCTCGAACTCCGCGGCGATCGCCACCGAAAGGCTCTGCAGCCCCGACCCGATGGCGGCGATCCGGTCGGCGGTGTCCTGGTCGGTGGCGTGCCGCGCCATGCACAGGCCGTCCGAGGACAGCACCACCACATGACGTGTCTGCGGGACGCTCTCCGCCAGGTCCTTCAGCATCCAGTCCATGTCGACCCGCCGATCCATCACTCACTCACCCTCATCCGACGTCGTGTCTGTGCTGCTGTGGCGGGGTGCCGGCCTCGTGCGCCCCTCGCCGGACAACCCGCTCGCCAGGTCGGCCATCCACATGCCGGGCTCCGGTGTGGCGGCCTCTCCCTGCGCGACCGGCGGAGCGGCGGGAGCCGGGCGCGCGGGACCGAAGCGACCCGGGCCGTTCGGGCCCTGCCGCCGGCGGCGCCGCTGCGGCAGGCCGTTCGCGTTGCGCACCGGCTCCTCCGCGGGAGCCGCCTCCTCGGCGTCCTCGGGGAGACCGTGGGCCGGCGCCGGGGTGGCGGTCGCCGCCCGCCGCGGCTCGTGTCCGGCACCGGGGCGGACACCGCCGCCCGATCCGGCGTCCGCCGGGGTGTGCGCGCGCGAGGCGGCGCCGGGAGCGGCACCGATGCCGTGGGCGCGTACTGTGACCGGCGCCGTGGTGACCAGCTGCTTGGGCACGACGAGCACGGCCCGCACCCCGCCGTAGGCGGACGGCGGCAGCGACACCTGGAAGTCGTAGGCCCTGGCCAGGCGGCCGACCACGGCCAGCCCGAGGCGCGGCGCCTCGCCCAGGTCGTTCAGGTCGATGCCGGCCTGCGCCTCCTTGAGCATCTGCTCGGCGCGGGACCTGGCCTCCTCGCTCAGGCCGACGCCGCCGTCCTCGATCTCGACGGCGACACCCGCGTGGACCTCGCTCGCCGTCAGGTGCACCTTCGCCTTGGGCGGCGAGTACCGGGTCGCGTTGTCGAGCAGTTCGGCGAGCGCGTGGATGAGCGGTTCCACGGCCGGGCCGGTGATCGCCACGTCGACGACCGAGTGCAGCTCGACGCGCTGGTAGTCGGTGATGCGGGACATCGCGCCGCGCAGCACGCTGTAGAGGGCCACTGGCTTGCTCCACTGCCTGCCGGGGCGTGCCCCACCCAGCACGGCGATGCTGTCGGCGAGGCGGCCGATGAGCGCGGTGCCGTGGTCCAGCTTGAGCAGGTCGGCGAAGAAGTCGGGCCGGCTGCCGTGCCGTTCCTCCATCTCCCGCAGGTCGCGGGCCTGCTGGTGGATGACGGCCTGCACACGGCGGGCGATGTTGACCACACCGCGCTGCGCGGAGTCCCGCAGCGTCTCCTCGGCCTGCACGGCCTGGACGACGCTGTGCAGCAGCGCCCGGTGAGCTGCCCGGAACTCGTCG
This sequence comes from Streptomyces sp. CNS606, assembly GCF_000426325.1. NCBI lineage: Bacteria > Bacillati > Actinomycetota > Actinomycetes > Kitasatosporales > Streptomycetaceae > Streptomyces > Streptomyces sp. CNS606. The sequence continues at coordinate 130,356 of NZ_AUFD01000009.1, read as the reverse complement.
CTGAGCCCGTCCCCGGTGGACTCCGTGGACAGCAGGACGTCCTCGGCGAACTCGCCCTCCTGCAGGCGCTCGACGGCCTCGGGCAGCCGCTGCTGCGCCAGTGCCGTCGTGGCCGCCTCCTGCTGGATCAGGCGGCTGCGCAGCGCCTCTTCCCGTTCGGCGTGCCGGGCCCGCTCGGCGGCGGCCGCCGCGCCGCGGCGGGCCACCTCCGCCGCGAGTGCGGCGACGGCGAGCGTGGCCGCGGCACCGCACCAGACGACCGCCGCGCGCGCCACGGGCTGCACCAGCAGGGCGGCGACGACCGTCACCGCCGCCGTCACGGCGGCGGGCAGGAACCACGCCACCGCAGGTACGGACCGCGGGACTCCGGGGGACGATCCAGCACGAACCATCAGCATCCTCACAATATTGAAGCGACGCGCGCAACAGGCGGTGTTCTTCGTCCAGCGACGGGAAGACCGGTCAGCCGAGGCGCACACCCTCGACACGGCAACAGGACAGGGAGCGGCAGAGGAGATCCACTGCGTCAGCGCTCCGAGCCCTCGGCAGCATAGCTGCAATGAACTCGTAGATCACATAGACCTTTTGTCGGACCGTCAGCTTTTGCTTATGGCCCGTCAGGTGCGCGAGGCTCCCGGGAGAAGCCCGGCCCGCCGGTCGTGCGACGGCGCCCCAACCAACGCTTCCTCGGCTCCGTCCACGGTACGGGGACGGGGCCCGCCGCCTGCCGACGCCCCGGGGCGGGAGAGACTGAACGAACGCCCGCACGGCTCGCACCCACGGCCGGCATGCCGCCTGCCGACCGTGGCGGATCCCGGCACGGACGGCGTCCGACGCGCGCCACGCCCCGGACCGGAGTCCGCGCCGCGGCACGTGCGAGGACGTGGACGGCCGCGCGGGCGGTGACCCGACGAGACCGGCCACCATCCGGCCGAACCCGCTGCCCGCAGGAAAGGAACTGCGCCATGACGAACGACGACGAGCCGGCCCTGGACGATCCGTTCCTCGACGACCCGGTCCTCGACGACCCCGTGGGCCGGTCGCTCGGCGGCCGGCACGCGGCCTTCGCCCGAAGAGCCGGCGCCGCCGCCACCTACCTCACGGACGTGGCCACCTTCTCCGCCGTGGCCACCGACCCGGACGCTCAGGACTGGGCCGACCTCGCCCGGCTGCTCGGCCCCGGCGCCTTCGCCGACATGTTCAGCTGCCCGTCCCTCCCGCCGCCGGACTGGCAGCCGGTCTTCACCCTGGAGGGCCGTCAGATGATCTGGAACGGCGACGCCCGCCCCGGCCGGCCGGAATCCGCGCCAGGCACCGACCTCGTCGAACTGGGTGCGGACAGCGTGCCCGACGTGCTCGATCTCGTCGCCCGGACCGAGCCGGGACCCTTCTGGCCGCGCACCCACGAACTCGGCACCTACCTGGGCGTCCGGTCCGACGGCGTCCTGGTGGCCATGGCCGGAGAGCGCCTGCGCCCTCCGGGATGGACCGAGATCAGCGCCGTCTGCACCGCACCCGAGGCACGCGGGAAGGGCCACGCCTCCCGCCTCATCACCGCGCTCGCCGCACGCATCGTGGCGCGCGGCGAACGGCCCTTCCTCCACGTGGCGGAGGCGAACACCGCAGCGATCTCCCTGTACGAACGGCTCGGCTTCACCTCACGCAGGCCGGTCACCTTCCGAGGCTTCACCACCCCCGACGTCTCCTGAGGGAAGGGCCGGCGGTGCGCCCCCGGGCCGCTCGACGGCTTCCGCCCGCCGGCATCCGCCCCGAGCCGCCTCACTGGTGCACGTGGGCGCGCTGCCCTTCACGGTCGAACACCATGATCAACTCGGCCGGAGCGTCCAGGGCCGTGATCGCGTGCGGGACCATCGTCGCGAACTCCGCCGCCTCCCCCGTGTCGACGTCGATCTGCCGCTCACCCAGCCACAGACGCGCGCGGCCCTCGAGCACGAGGAACCAGTCGTGGCCCGGATGTACTCGTTGACTCGGCGGCGCGTCGGACGGTTCGAGGCGCATCTTCATCGCGACCGTGCGCCCGTCCGGACGACTCAGCGGCCACGTGGTCCGCGTGCCGCTGCTGTGGGCGACCGGGCGGATGACGACGTCGTCGTCGGTGGGCACCTCGAAGAGCGCGTCGAGACTCACCTGGAGGGCGTTGGCCAGTGGCACCAGCACGTCGAGGCTCAGCGTGCGCCTGCCCGTCTCGACACGGCTGATGGTCGACGGGCTGAGGTGGGTGCGCTCGGCCAGTTCGTCGAGGGAATACCCCAGGGTGGTGCGCATGCTGCGCAGGCGCGACCGCGCCAGGGCCTCGATGTCGGCGACTCCGTGCATGCTTCCACCCTGCCGCCTTCTTGCTGATTCCGCAAGGTGCTTTGCGGGTACCGCCGGGCGTCGTACCGTCGGACCCATGAGCGACCACCCCGCGAAGACCCGCACCTCGGCCCACCCCCAGCACGCCGAGCACGCCGAGCACTCCGACGACACCGACCACGACAGCCACACCCAGCACCCCGCCCAGGAGCGGCACTGCGACGTCGCCGTCATCGGCGGCTCGGCCGCCGGACTCGCCGCCGCACTGCAGATCTCCCGCCAGCGACGCAGCGTCGTCGTGGTCGACGACGGCACCCCGCGCAACGCCCCGGCCGCGCACATGCACGGGTACCTGGGGCACGAGGGCGTCGCGCCCGACGAGCTGAGGGAGACCGGGCGCGCCGAGGTACGCGCGTACGGCGGGGAGGTGCTCTCGGGCCGGGTCATGGGGGTGCACCGTCGCGACGACGGCCGGTTCCGGCTCGACCTCACCGGCGGGCATGCACTCACGGCCCGCCGCGTCCTGGCCGCGACCGGCCTGTCCGACGAGCTCCCCGCCCTGGACGGCGTCGCCGAGGGATGGGGACGAGGCGTGATCCACTGCCCGTTCTGTCACGGCTTCGAAGTGCGCGACCGGCGCCTGGTGCAGATCGTCACCCACCCTCTCGGCCTCCACCCGACCCCGCTGTTCCGGCACCTGACCGACCGGCTGACCGTCGTGCTGCACGATCCGGCCGGACTCGACGAGGAGGCCGTCGACGCCCTCGCCGCCTCCGGCGTCGCCGTCGAACGCCGCGAGGTCGGCCGGGTCCTCACCGGGCCGGAGGGCGAGGTGTCCGGAGTCGAACTCGGCGACGGTCGCGTCCTCGAGGCCGACGCCGTCGTGGTCGGCCCGCGGTTCCGGGCACGTGTCGACATGCTGGCCGGGACCGGGCTCACCGCCACAGCGCACCCGACCGGCGCCGGCGACGTCCTCACGGTGGACCAGCGCGGCGAGACCGCCGTACCGGGGATCTACGCGGCGGGCAACGTCACCGACCCGAGCCTGCAGGTGCTGCCGTCGGCCGCCCAGGGCAGCCAGGTCGGCGCCATGATCGCCTTCAGTCTCGCCGAAGAGGACCTGCACGCGGCCGTCCGGCGTTCGGGCGAGGAGACCGACTGGGACCACCGCTACGGGGGCCCGGACCGGGCCTGGAGCGGCAACCCCAACGGCACGCTCGTCCACGAGGTCACCGCCCTGCCCCCGGGCCGGGCGCTCGACGTCGGAACCGGCGAGGGCGCCGACGCCCTCTGGCTGGCCGAGCGCGGCTGGAAGGTGACCGCCACCGACATCTCCGGCAACGCGCTCGCCCGGGTGCGCGCCGAGGCGGACCGGCGCGGACTCGCCGTCGACCTCCTGCGCAGCGACGCCAACGATCCCACGCCCTTCGGCGCCGAGGCGTTCGACCTGGTGTCCCTGCAGTACGGCTCGTTCAAGCGCACCCCCGACCGGAGCGGCCTGCGCAGCCTGCTCGCCGCCGTCGCCCCGGGCGGCACGCTCCTGGTCGTGCACCACGACCTCACTCCCCTGCGCGACCCGGTGGACGTGGCTACCCAGACCCGGATGTACGACCCGGAGGCCTTCGTCGGAGTCGACGAGGTCGCCGCCGCGCTCACCACCGACCCGGACACCTGGGACGTCGAGATCCACGAGACCCGGCCCCGGCCCCCCGGCGCGGTCAGCACCCACCACGTGGACGACGTCGTCCTGCGCGCGACCCGGCGGGCGCGCTGACCGCGCTGCCGACCGGTGAGCGGTGGCCGGGCCGCGGGGTCCGGCCACCGGCATGAGCGCATACCCCGTGGGGCCCGCCCACGCCACGGCGTTCGGGATTCCCCCACCGCATCCGGCCGCCGTGCTTCCCACCACCCACGAGCCACGTTCCCGGCCGGCACCGTCGACTGCGGCGGCGTGGTGGGAGCCGGACCGGTTGGACGTGCCGGTGCAGGAGTAGGACGCGGCACGAGCCGGTCGGAGTGCCCGTGGCCGCTCGCAACCTGCGTCAACGCGCAAGCTTGACGTGGAGCGCGCTCCAGCGACGAAGGTGTCGCCATGACCACACCCATGATCGCCCTCGGGACGATGTACTTCGGCACCAGGGTGGACGAACGGACCGCCTTCTCGGTTCTCGACCGGTACGCCGAACTCGGCGGAGCCTTCGTCGACACCTCCGACAACTACAGCTTCTGGACATCCGAGACCGGCTTCGGCGGCCAGAGCGAGGCGCTGCTGGGCCGCTGGCTGGCGTCCAACCCCGGAGTCCGCGTCCGCCTCAGCACCAAGGTCGGCGCCCAGCCCACGCGGGTCGGCGGGTTCCCCGACCACCTCGAAGGGCTGCGCGAGGACGTCGTTCGCGGAGCCATGGCACAGAGCTTGGAACGGCTGGGCGTAGCCGGTGTGGACCTGTACTGGGCGCACGTCGAAGACCCGACCGTTCCGGTGGAGGACCTGGTCGAGACGTTCGGCGGCCTGGTCCGCGACGGCCTGACCGCCCGCTGGGGCGTCTCGAACCACCCGTCCTGGCTGCTCGAGCGGATCCGGGCCACCGCCGAACACGCCGGCCACCCGCAACCCGGCGCGTACCAGCAGCGCTACTCCTACCTCCAGCCCGCGGGCGGCATGGCCGTGGAGGGCCAGCCGATTCCGCTGGGAATGCTGTCACCGGACGGCCTCGACTTCCTGCGACGCAACCCGTCGTGCGACGGCTGGGTCTACACCGCCACCCTCCAGGGGCGGTACGACCGCGGTGACCGCCCGCTCGAGACCGCATACCGCCACCCCGGCACCGAACGACGGCTGGCGGCGCTGACCCGCGTCGCCACCGCGCGCGGACTCCGGCCGGGCCAGGTGGTGCTCGCGTGGCTGGCCTCCGGGAACCCGGCGCTGACCCCGGTCGTCGGAGTCAGCAGCGTCGAACAGGTCGAGCAGGCCGTGGTGGGCGCATCCACCCTCCTCACCGAGGATGAACTGGCGGCGCTGGACGGCGCACAGGCCGCGACGCGAGGCCGGACGCCGGCTGCGTGACCACACCGCAGAGGGGCAAGGACCAGCGGCGGGTGAGCGTCACCACCAGGGAAGTCGGCGCCTCAGCCTCAGCCGTGCGCCGCCGGCCTCAGAGTGGGAGATCGTCCGGGAGAACCCGGAACGTCTTGTGGCGACCCAGCGGACGCACCGCGCGGAAGTCGCGGCGGTCGAGCGTCAGCACTGCGTCCGTGTCGTAGTCGGCGGCAAGGGCCACGTTCACAGCGTCTGCCAGATCCAGGTCGAGGTCCCGGTAGCGGGCACGCACGGACTGGGCGATCCCCAGGTGGTCCTCCGTGATCTCGGGGACGGCGATGCGACCGCGGCGCATCCAGGTCCGGATGTCGTCGACCGCACTGTGCGCGGCTTGGCGACCGAGCTCCCGGGTCGCCACGTGATCGAGCTCCGCAAGCAGGAGAGGCGACATCACCAGGAGGCCGGCGGCCATGATCGCTTCATTCGACGCCTGGTACTCGGGGTGAGTGGAGTCGAGCGCCGCGAGGAGCCCGGACGTGTCCGCAATGACGATGATCACGCGGCGGTTCCGGCTCCGGTCTCCCGGCGCACGGCATCGGCCACGGTGTCACGCACCTCGCTCTTGCCGAGGGTGCGGCCGGCCCCCTCGAAAGTGCGGGAGAAGAGAGGCTCGTCCCAGACGCGGTTGGCCATCGCCGCGAGATGGATGCCCTGCCGGATGATCTCGGCCTCGCTGATGCCGCGCCGCTTCGCCGCCTCCTTGATGATGGCGAGGTCCTCGGGGTCGGCGTAGACGTTGGTGCGCTTCATGGACATGTACCAAAACTATCACATGTACCAGATTGATGTATGTGCAGCCGTTGCGCCTCGGTCGGCCACACCATGTTGCCGACCGGATCGACCGGGACGCCGGGGGCAACGATCTCGTCGACGGCGTCCAGCCCGTCCGCAGACAGGGTGACTTCGGGGACGTCACGCCAACGCCCGAATCACCCGCAGCGGACCTCGTACACTTCGGCGGAAGCGCAGGTCAGATGCCCTGCGGAGCGGGCTTGAGGATGGCGACGGACTCCATGTGGTGGGTCATGGGGAAGAGGTCGAAGGCGCGGAGGAAGTGGGGGACGTAGCCGGCCTCGCGGAAGTAGGCGAGGTCGCGGGCGAGGGCGGCGGGGTCGCAGGCTACGTAAGCGATGCGACGGGGCCCGAGGGCGGCGATGAGGCGGACGGTCTGCTTGCCGGCGCCGCTGCGCGGCGGGTCGAGGACGACGAGGTCGGCCTCGGTGATGCCGGTGCGCGGGAGGACGGCTTCGACCTTGCCCTGTTCGACGCGGACGCGGGGGAAGCCGGCGAGGTTGTGGCGGGCGTCCTCGGCGGCACGCTTGCCGGACTCGATGCCGAGGACGGCTCCCTGTTCGCCGAGGCGGTCGGCGAGGGCGCCCGCGAAGAGACCGGCGCCGCAGTAGAGGTCGAGGGCCGTCTCACCCTTGCGCGGGGTGAGGCCGCGCATCACGGTGTCGACGAGGAGCCCGGCGGCCTGCGGGTGGACCTGCCAGAAGCCACCGGCCGAGATCCGCCAGGTCTGGTCGTCGGCACGCTCGCGGACGTACGGGCGGCCGTGCACGCGGTGGACGTTCTTGTCCTTCTCGCCGACGCGGAGGACGGAGACGGGCCGGTCGAGTTCGACGAGCGGGAGACGTCCGCCGGGGCGCGGGGTGAGGAGGACCTGGCGGTCGCTGGAGCCGGTGGCGGCGGTGGCTTCGACGGTGGCGATCTGCGGCCAGAGGTGCTTCTCGACGCCGAGTTCGCTGACGCCGGGGGCGGCGATGAGGCAGTGGTCGACGCGCTCGACCTCGTGCGAGCGGTGCCGGCGCAGACCGGCGTGGCCGTCGGCGTCGACCGCGTACTGGACGCGGGTGCGCCAGGCGGGAACCTCCCCGGCGGGGACCTTGTCGCCGGGGGCGGGTTCGACGGTGCCGTCCCAGTTGACGTCTTCGGCGGTGAGCCCGGCGAGGCGCTGGAGCTGTTCGGCGAGCACGTCGGCCTTGAGCCGGCGCTGGGCGCCGGGCTTGGCGTGCTGCCAGTCGCAGCCGCCGCAGCGGCCGGGGCCGGAGAACGGGCAGGGGGCGGGGACGCGGTCCTTGGACGCCTCCAGCACCTCGACGGCGTCGGCGCGGAGGAAACGGGCGCCCTCCTGGCCCTCGGTGACGCGGACGCGCACCCGTTCGCCGGGGAGGGTGTGCCGCACGAAGAGGACCTGGCCCTCGTCGGTGCGGGCGACGCAGTGGCCGCCGTGGGCGACGGGCCCGACGGTCACGGTGTGCTCCTGACCGACGAGGGACGCCTCACCGGAGTCGGTGGCGGCGGCGTCGACGGGACGGTCGGCGCCGGGGGCGTCCGGGGACTGGGACATGAGGGGGTGGCTCCACTGCGTCGGGTGCTGACGGGCTTGCTGGGGCGGCAGCCGTCCAGTCTAGTGCCGGGCCGGCGACGGGATTCCCGCCCGGCGGACGGCCGTGGGCGGGGGCTCAGCGCGGCGGACTGCCGTCGTCGCCGCCGTTGCGGTGGCCGTTGCCGTTGCCGCGCGGTGGGGCGCCGGGGACGGGCCCCCGGCGGACGGCGCCGGGCGCGTTCCAGTCGGCGTACTTGCGGGCCCGACGCTTGGCGATCTCCGAGGACTCCAGCTGCCACGGCACCGAGGTCACCATCACGCCGGGGGTGAAGAGCAGGCGGCCCTTGAGGCGCAGCGCGCTCTGGTTGTGCAGCAGTTGCTCGTACCAGTGGCCGACCACGTACTCCGGGATGTAGACGGCCACCACGTCGCGCGGCGACTCGCGGCGCAGCCGCTTGACGTAGTCGATCACCGGGCGGGTCACCTCGCGGTACGGCGACTCCAGGATCTTCAGCGGCACGTCGATGCCACGGCGGTCCCACGCGGCGCGCAGCTCGCGCGTCTCCTCCTCGTCGACGCTGATGGTGACGGCCTCGAGTGTGTCGGAGCGGACGAGGCGGGCGTAGGAGAGAGCGCGCAGCGTCGGCTTGTGGATCTTGGAGACGAGGACGATGGAGTGCACCCGGGAGGGGCGCACGGGCTCCTCCTCGGTCTCCTCGACCACGAGTTCCTCGGAGACGTTGTCGTAGTGGCGGCGGATGGCGGTCATCACGGCGTAGAAGAGCGCCATGCCGACGAGGGAGACCCAGGCGCCGTGGGTGAACTTCGTGAGGAGGACGACGACCAGCACCAGGCCGGTGAAGAAGGCGCCGAAGGCGTTGATGGCGCGGGAGCGCTTCATGCGGCGGGCCGCGGCCCGGGACGGGTTCTCGGAGAGCAGGCGGTTCCAGTGCCGCACCATGCCGGTCTGGCTGACGGTGAAGGAGACGAACACGCCGACGATGTAGAGCTGGATGAGCTTGGTGGAGTCGGCGTCGTAGACGGCGACCAGTATCGCGGCGGCGCCGGCGAGCAGCACGATGCCGTTGGAGAAGGCCAGCCGGTCGCCGCGGGTGTGGAGCTGGCGGGGCAGGTAGCGGTCCTGGGCGAGGATCGAGCCGAGCAGCGGGAAGCCGTTGTAGGCGGTGTTCGCGGCGAGGAAGAGGACGAGGGCGGTGGCGGCGGCGAGGAAGACGAACGCGAACGAGCCGTCGCCGAAGACGCCCGCGGCGACCTGGGTGATCACCGGGTCCTGGGCGTAGTCCTCGCCCGCGGGCGCCCCGTCGATGAGGATCTCCGTGGCCGGGTTCTCCGCCATCTTCACGTCGGTCGCCAGGGCGAGGCCGATGATGCCGCAGAACATGGTGACCGAGATGGCGCCCATCATCGCCAGGGTGTTGGCCGCGTTCCTCGACTTGGGTTTGCGGAACGCGGGCACGCCGTTGCTGATCGCCTCCACGCCGGTGAGCGCGGCACAGCCGGAGGAGAAGGCGCGCAGCAGCAGGAAGGCGAGGGCGATGCCGGTGAGACCGCCGGGGTGCTCGGTCTGGATCTCGTAGCCGGCGCTGGGCGCGCGCAGGTCGTCGCCGAACATCCAGTGGCGGATCGCACCCCAGGCGATCAGGCAGAACACGCCGAAGACGAAGCAGTAGGTGGGGATGGCGAAGAGCTTCCCCGACTCCTTCACGCCGCGCAGGTTCATCACGGTGAGCAGCGCGATGATCGCCACGGCGGAGGCGGTCTTGTGCTCCACGATGAAGGGGATCGCCGACCCCAGGTTCTCCACTCCGGAGGAGATCGACACCGCGACCGTCAGCACGTAGTCGACCAGCAGCGCGCTCGCCACGGTGAGACCCGAGCGCCGGCCCAGGTTGGTGTTCGCGACCTCGTAGTCGCCGCCGCCCGAGGGGTAGGCCCGCACGTTCTGCCGGTACGACGCCACGACGGTGAACATCAGTACGACGACCGCCAGTGTGATCCACGGCGAGAAGTGGTACGCGGTGACCCCGGCGAGGGACAGCATGATCAGCACTTCGCCGGGCGCGTACGCCACGGAGGAGAGCGGGTCCGAGGCGAACACGGGAAGGGCGATGCGCTTGGGCAGGAGGGTCTGTCCAAGCCGGTCGCTGCGCAGGGCCCGCCCGATGAGAATCCGCTTCGGCAGGTCGGTCAACTTCGGCACGGGGAGGATCGTACGCGGGCACTCGTGCGATGCTGATACGGCCCGCTGCAGCGGATGAGAGGGACGGGCGTGCACATTGTGATCATGGGCTGCGGACGCGTAGGCGCCGAGCTCGCACAGGCCCTGGAACAGCAGGGTCACACGGTCGCCGTGGTCGACCGCGACCCCACGGCGTTCCGTCGGCTGGGCTCCGGCTTCGGCGGGCGTCGGGTGACCGGGCTCGGCTTCGACCAGGACACCCTCCGGGAGGCCGGGATCGAGGAGGCCGGCGCGTTCGCCGCCGTCAGCAGCGGCGACAACTCCAACATCATCTCGGCCCGGGTCGCGCGGGAGAACTTCGGCGTGGAGAACGTCGCCGCCCGCATCTACGACCCGCGGCGCGCCGAGGTCTACCAGCGGCTCGGCATCCCCACGGTCGCGACCGTGCGCTGGACCGCCGACCAGATGCTGCGACGGCTCCTGCCGTCGGGCGCGGAACCGCTGTGGCGCGACCCGAGCGGCGGCGTGCAGCTGGCGGAGGTGCACGCGTCGGAGGAGTGGGTGGGCCACCGGGTCAGCCGGCTCCAGGAGGAGACGGGCGTACGCGTCGCCTTCCTCACCCGGCTGGGCGAGGCCATGCTGCCGACGTCGCAGACCGTGCTGCAGGAGGGTGATCTGGTGCATGTGATGATGCGCACCGACCAGGTAGCCGAGACGGAAGCGGCCTTCGCGAAGGGCCCCGAGGAGGCGCAGCAGCGATGAGGGTGGCGATTGCGGGTGCCGGAGCCGTCGGCCGCTCCATCGCGGGCGAACTGCTCGAGAACGGCCACGAGGTGCTGCTCATCGACAAGACGCCGTCGGCGATCTCCGTCGAGCGCGTCCCGCTGGCGGAGTGGCTGCTGGCCGACGCGTGCGAGATCACGTCGCTGGACGAGGCGGCGCTGGAACGGTGCCACGTGGTGATCGCGGCGACCGGGGACGACAAGGTGAACCTCGTGGTCTCGCTGCTGGCGAAGACCGAGTACGGCGTGCCGCGGGTGGTGGCCCGGGTCAACAACCCGAAGAACGAGTGGCTCTTCAACGAGTCGTGGGGCGTCGACGTCGCGGTGTCTACGCCGCGCCTGATGTCGGCGCTGGTCGAGGAGGCCGTGAGCGTCGGCGACCTGGTGCGGCTGCTGCGCTTCTCGCAGGGCGACGCGAACCTGGTCGAGCTGACGCTCGCGCCGGAGGCCGCGCTGGCGGGGACGCGGGTCGGCGACGTGGCCTGGCCGCAGGACACCGCGCTGGTGACGATCATCCGGGGGAACCGGGTGCTCACGCCGAACCCGAACGACGCCCTGGAGGCCGGGGACGAGCTGCTGTTCGTGGCCGCGCCGGCGCGGGAGGAGCAGTTGGAGGACCTGCTGTCCGTCCGCGGGTCGGGCTGACGCCCGGGGGCAGCCGACGTACGGCGCCTCGGCCGCGGGGTTCCGCCCCACCTCCCGTGCCGGGGACTCCCCGCCGGTGGCGCGGGTGACTCTCGCGCCGCGGCCGCGCGCCCGGACACCACCTGCGCCGGCGGCCGGGCAGCTCGCCGCAGCAGCCGGGAGAAGGACAGGGCCCCGGCCCGCTTCGCGGGCCGGAGAGCCGGCGGCCTCCGGCCGGACGGCCACCGTTTCGCGGGCCGGACACGCGGACGGGTCCCCTCCGGACGAGGGCGGCGACGCCGTCAGCAGATGCACCGAGACCTGACGGGACCGGCGCCGTCGGCCGAGGACCACTCCCCCGCACGGGGCGCGCAGCCGCAGACCGGCGCGCCCGGGCGGACCGGGTACGGCCGGTACCGGACCACCCCGCCTGCGGGCGCGGGCCCCGGGAGGAGGTCGCGCCGCATCCCGGCGGCCCTGCGCAGTCCGTCACCCCAGGGCTGTGAGGAAGTGGCGGCAACCGGAGCGTGACGCCCACCAGCCGCCTCGTCGGGGCGACCGGCGGGGGTGGGGAGCCGGTGACGGCGGAGAGGGGGCCCCCGGCCCGGAGCGCCTACGCGCGGTGGCGGCCGCGTTCGGGCGCGGGCCCGGGGGTGTCGTCGGCCTTCGGGGCGGTCTCCGCCGCCTTCGCCTCCTCCTCGGCCTCCATCTCGGCGAGGACGTTGATCGGCGGCGGGGCCTTCGCCAGGAAGATCCAGGTGAGGTAGACGGCCAGCAGCAGCGGAGGGATCTTCAGGGCGACGGTGACCCAGCCGAAGCGGGTCGGGTCGGCGAAGAAGTACAGGGGGAAGAGGATCGCCGACTTGGTCAGGAAGATGAAGCCCCAGGCGTAGCTGGCCTTGACGTAGGCGCGCTTGCGACCCGGGTTACGGGTGCGCCAGGAGAGGTTCTCCTTGAAGATCGGCCCCAGGATGATGCCGAGCAGCGGATAGCCGGTGGCCGCGCTGATCAGGTAGGCCAGCGCGAGACCGAGCCCGTACAGCATGCCCGGCAGGTAGAAGTCCTTCGCGTCCCCGGTGAAGACGGCGAAGGCGACGCCCACCGCGACGCCGAAGACGCCGCTGAAGGCGTGCTTGACCGTGCTGCGGCCGAGGAGCCGTGCGACGCCCATCAGGGCGGAGAGGACGAGTGCGGCGATGGCCGCGGTGTGGATGTCCCGGTTGATCGTGTAGATCAGGATGAAGCAGAGCCCGGGGACGGTCGTCTCGATGAACCCGCGGAGGCCGCCGAACGCCTCCAGCAGCGCGGCGTGCGTCTCGGCCTGGTACGTCGCTCCGTCCGGTGACGCCGTGGTCCCGTCCTCGGCGGGCGGGGGCGCGGCCCCTTCACGGGTCTGGTGGGCGGTGTCCCTGTCGAGTGAGGTCACCCGCTACTCCTGTCCGAGGGGTCGCAGTTCGTACTTGGGGTTGAAGAGCACGGGGCGGCCCCGGTTCATCGCCACCCGGCCCCAGGCGATCACCTTGCGCCCGGGTTCGATACCCGCGATCGCCCGCCTGCCGAGCCACACCACGTCCAGGGCGGCCGAACCGTCGAAGAGTTCGGCCTCCAGGGTGGGAACTCCGGCGCGTGGCCGCAGCGTCACGGTGCGCAGTGTACCGGTCACGCGGACGAACTGCCGGTCCGTGCACTCGCTGATGCGCGTGCAGCCGGTGGTCGCCGTGTCCTCGCGCAGTTCGGCGGACCGCAGATCCTCCTCCGAGGAGGACAGCCGCTCCAGGAAGCGCCGGAAGCGCCCGTGGGCGGGCTCGTCGCGGGTGGCACCTTTCATAGCGCCAGCGTACCCGCGCCGGGCAAGGGTTCCCGGCTCTGCCGGACCCGGCCGTCGGTGAGCTCCAGCACCTCGTCGGCGAGGCCGAGGAGCGCCTCGTCGTGGGTGGCCACCAGGGCGGTGACGCCCTCGCTGCGGACGACGGCGCGGAGCAGTTCCATCACGGCGAGTCCGGTGTCGGCGTCGAGCTGGCCGGTGGGCTCGTCGGCGAGGAGCAGGCGGGGGCGGTTGGCGAGGGCGCGGGCGAGGGCGACGCGCTGCTGCTGGCCGCCGGAGAGTTCACCGGGACGCTGTGCGGCATGGTCGGAGAGGCCGACGAGGGAGAGCAGCAGGGCGACGCGCTCCTCGCGTTCGGCGGTGGGGGCACGCCGCAGGCGCAGCGGGACGCCGACGTTCTCGGCTGCGGTGAGCACCGGGAGCAGGCCGAAGCCCTGGAAGACGAAGCCGACCCGGTCCCGGCGCAGCTCCAGCAGCTGCTCGCCGGTCAGGTCGGCGAGGGCGGTGCCGTCGACGGTGACCGTGCCGTCGTCGGGGGTGTCGAGCCCGCCGACGAGGTTGAGGAGAGTGGTCTTTCCCGATCCGGAGCGTCCGCGGACGGCCGTGAGCCGGCCGCGCGGCACGGTGAACGAGACGCCGCGCAGCGCGTGCACGGCGGTGGCGCCGCCGCCGTACGTGCGGTGCAGGCCCTCGACGACGACCATCGGCTCGGGCCGCTGCCCCGGCGAGGTGCCGGCCTCCTCCGGTACGGCGTCGCTCATGTGCCCCCCTGGTCCCCGTGCGTGCCCGGAGGCCCCCTACGGACCTCCGGCCCCGCTCCGCGACGCCCTGAGGCGTGTCGCGGCGGCGGGGCCGGGACGACCGTACCGCCCGGTGCGCGGCTGCGGCAGGGGTCAGCGGACCTCGGTGATCTCGGGGCCGCGCTGGAGCTTGTCGATGCCTCCGGCGAACCGGGAGCCCTCCTCGACGGTCTCCTGCCGGACACCCTCGGGAACCATCTGGGCGTCCTCGGGGAGCTGGAGGACGATCGGGTCGCGCGGGGCCATCGGCGACTCGCCGCGCACCACGACGGTGTCACGGAAGATCGACTCGAGCAGCCCGGCCTGCTCCGGCTGGACGGCACCCTGGCCGGAGATCACGCCGCGCAGGAACCAGCGCGGGCCGTCGACGCCGATGAACCGCACGACCTGCACGCCGTGCTTGCCGTCGGGCAGCTGGACGGGGACCTGGGCGCGCAGCTCCCAGCCGAGCGAGCCCTCCTTCTCGTCGATGACGCCGCCCTGCTTGGTGATGCCGGCGGCGATCTCCTCGCGGACCTCCTCCCAGATGCCCTCGCGCTTGGGGGCGGCGAAGGCCTGGAGCTGGACGGCGCTGTCGCGGAGCACGACGGTGGCCGCGACGATCGCGTCGCCGGCGACCTCGACGCGGAGCTCCATGCCCTCCACGCCGGGAACGTAGATGCCGCCGAGGTTGACGCGGCCCTTGCCGGGCTCGCCGACCTCGGAGAGGTCCCACGGGCCGTCCGGTCGCGGGGCCGGGGGCAGCTTGACGCGCTGGGCCTCGGCGTCGGTCACGCCGTCGGCGCCGGTGGCGTCGCTCCCGCCACCGTCGGACTGCTCGGTCTCGAACTCGTCCGAGGCGCCCCTCTCAGGCTTTTCGCTCTTCTTGCGACGACGTCCGAACACGTCACTGTCCTCTCAGGTCGGCGTCCAGGCCGGATTCGACCACAACGGAATCTTCTTGGCGTGCAGCGGTGCCGGTGCCGTGGCCCCCGGTCGAACCGAAGCCCCCCGCGGCCCGTGCCGAGCCCGGCAGCTCCTCCACCTCGTGGAAGCGCACCTTCTCCACCTGCTGAACGACGAGTTGGGCGATGCGGTCGAACCGTTCGAACCGCACCGTCTCGCGCGGGTCGAGGTTCGCCACGATCACCTTGATCTCTCCACGGTACCCGGCGTCCACGGTTCCGGGGGCATTGAGCAGCGAGAGGCCGCAGCGGGCGGCGAGGCCGGATCGGGGGTGCACGAAGGCGGCGTACCCGTCGGGCAGTGCGAGGGAAACCCCGGTGGGCAGCAGCGTCCGTTCGCCGGGGGCGAGCACGGCGGCCTCGGTGGTGACCAGGTCGAGGCCGGCGTCGCCGGAGTGGGCGTAGGCGGGGAGCGGCACCTCGGGGTCGAGGCGGCGGATCAGCACGTCGACGGGCGGCCGGGTCACGGGTTCACCTCGAAGGCGCGGGCGCGGCGGACCTGGTCCGGGTCGGCCATGGCGGCCTGGATCTCGGCCTCGCGGCCGTGGTCGACGAAGTGCTCGACCCTGACCTCGATGAAGACGGCGTCCGCGCGGACGGCGACCGGCCCGTCCGCGCCGCCGATGCGGCCGGTGGCGGTGCAGTAGATCTTGCGGCCGTGCCGGGCGGTGGCCCGGGCGTCCAGGTGCAGCACCGTGTCCACGGGGACCGGGCGGACGAAGTCGGCCTCCAGACGGCCCGTCACGGAGATGACGTGCATCAGCCAGTTGAGGGAGCCCAGGGTCTCGTCCAGGGCGGTGGTGAGCACCCCGCCGTGGGCGAGACCGGGTGCGCCCTGGTGGGCGGGCTTGACGGTGAACTCGGCGGTGACGGTCACGCCCTCCCCCGCGCGGGCCTCCAGGTGCAGGCCGTGCGGCTGCTTCTCGCCGCAGCCGAAGCACTGGTTGTAGTGGGAGCCGAGCACCTCGCCGGGGGCGGGCGCGTCGGGGTGACGGACCGGGATCACGGCGTCGTCCGGCGGCGTCAGGGAGGTTCGGGCGGGTCGTTCTGCACTCACGTGTGCAGACCTTACCGGCGCGGAGGGCGGCGGCCCCGAGCGGCCGTGCCAAGCTGGAGACATGGAGCAGCCTTCCACCCCCTCGGCCTCGTCCCCGTCCGCACCCTCCCCGCAGGGGGCCGCACGGACGGCCGGGCCGTTCGACGAGCGGCTGACGGCGCCGCGGTCGTGGTGGCTGATCGCCGTGCTGGCCGGGCTGTCGGGCGGGCTGATCCTGCTGCCGGTGGGGGCGGTGGCGATGCTGGTCGGGCTGGTGGTGACGGGCGCGGCCGCCGCGGTCGGAGTGAGCGCGTACGGGTCGGCCCGGGTTCGGGTCGTCGCCGGCTCGCTGGTCGCCGGGGACGCGCGCATCCCCGTCGCCGCGCTGGGCGAGGCATGGGCGCTGGACGCGGACGAGGCGCAGGCGTGGCGCACGTACAAGGCCGATCCGCGGGCGCACATGCTGCTGCGGGGTTACGTGCGCACGGCGGTGCGGGTGGAGGTCACGGACCCGGAGGACCCGACGCCGTACGTGTACGTCTCGACGCGGCGGCCGGAGGCGCTGGTGGCGGCCCTGGAGGCGGCCGGGGAAGCCGCTCCGGAGGGCTGACGGGCCCGGAGGGACCCGCAGGGACCCGGGACCCTTGCGGGCGGGCTCAGCGGCCGGGCGGGAGCCCGGGAGCACCGGGCGGGGGAAGTTCACCCGGCGGTGGCAGCTCGTGCCAGGGGACGGCGACCCGTCGGAGGTCGGCGCGGACCCGCTCGGCGAGCTTCGCGGTGTCGCGCCGGTTCATCACCGCGCCCACGGCCGCACCCACCATGAACGGAGTGAGGCTGGGCAGGTTGCGCAGCGTCCGTTTGAGGAGCTGCTGCCGCAGTTCGCGGCGCATCTGCACGCCGAGCGCGGCGTTCACCGTCGCGGGTTTGGTGAGGTCGATCCGCCGCTCGGAGGTCCAGGCCTGGAGGTAGGCGGCGGTGCGCTGCTGGAGGGTGCCGGGGGCGCGGCGGCCGTACACCTCGTGCAGTTCGGCGATCAGCTTGAGCTCGATGGAGGCGACGCCGACGATCTCGGCGGCGAGTTCGGTGGGCATCGCCGGCGGGACGGGCATCATCGCGGCCGCGCCCACGCCGGCGCCGACCGTCGCCGAGCCCTTCAGGGCACCCGAGACGAGCCGGTCGGCGATCTCCTCCGGACCGAGGCCCGGGAACTGGCGGCGCAGCGTCTCCAGGTCCCGCACCGGGATGCGCGGTGCGATCTGCACGATGCGGTCGGCGACCACGCCGAGGAAGGCGCGGACCCGGCCACGCCGTGAGCGGTCGTCGGGGGCGTCCGGATCGAGGGGGTCTGCTGCTTCCGGCACGTCCCCGCTCCCGGCCCGCTCGGTCTCGGCCGCCGATTCCGCCCCTCCTCGGGCACCGGCCGCTCCGTCGGCCGCGTCGGCGCCGCTCCGGCGCGCCCACGGGACGCGCGGCAGGCGGCGGCGCGCGGGCACCGGTGCGAGCGAGGCGCCCTCGTCCTGGGCTCCTCGCTCGGCATCACGTGCGTCGTCTGCCGCCACGGCGGGGGCGTACCGGATCAGGCCGCGCAGTCGCGGCAGATCGGGTGCCCGTTCTTCTCGGCCGCGAGCTGCGAGCGGTGGTGCACCAGGAAGCAGCTCATGCAGGTGAACTCGTCCGCCTGCCGCGGCAGGACGCGGACCGACAGCTCCTCGTTGGACAGGTCGGCGCCGGGCAGTTCGAGGCCCTCGGCCTGCTCGAACTCGTCCACGTCGACGTTGGACGCGGACTTGTCGTTTCGTCGTGCCTTGAGCTCCTCGATGCTGTCTTCGTTGACGTCGTCGTCGGTCTTGCGTGGGGTGTCGTAATCCGTTGCCATGTCGCTCTCCCCCTCTGGGTGTATGCGGTGTCTCAGCGCACGTAACGCGTGAGAGGCCGGGCTTGTGCCCGACCTGAGGCGGAGATTTTGCCTCACATCAAGGTCTGTTACTCAATCGACACCCGACCCGACCCCCGAAGAGGTGATCGGGTGGGCAGTCGATCAGGACCGTAGACGGTCCGAAAGTCGCACTTGGCGCGCGACACTCCGTGGTCTGCCCACGATCGACACCAGGCGAAACCCGGACGTTCCGGCATTTCTTCCCGGCCGAAGATCACACAGCGTCGATGCGGCCGAAATCGCCTGTGTGATCGATCACAGCCGCGCAGGCGCCCGCCCCGGCGGCGTCCGTGTCCGCCGAATTCCGTACATGTGCTCCTCCTCACACCCCTTCGGTCGACCCTCGGGCGAGCCGTGACGCCCGGCTCAGACGGGCAGCACGACCCACACGACCAGGCCACCCTCGTCCCTCGGCCGCGCCTGCACGGTCCCGCCGTGGGCCCGCACCACGGACCGCACGATGGACAGCCCCAGGCCGACGCCCCGGTCGCTTCCGGTCCGCTCGGAACGAAGACGCCGGAACGGCTCGAACAGGTTGTCCACCTCGTAGGCCGGGACGTGCGGCCCGGTGTTCTCGACGACCAGCAGCGCGTGCCCGGGCTGCGCCTCGGTGCTCACCGCCACCCAGCCGCCCTCGGGAAGGTTGTAGCGCACGGCGTTCTGCACCAGGTTCAGCGCCACCCGCTCCAGCAGTACCCCGTTCCCCTGCACGTACGCGGGCGGGCGCAGGCCGCCCAGCTCCACGCGCGCCGCCTGGGCGTCGGCCCGCATCTGCTCCACGGCCCGGCCGGCCACCTCGGCGAGGTCGACGGGCTTGCGGTCGACGATCTCGTTCTCACTGCGGGCGAGCAGCAGCAGGCCCTCCACCAACTGCTCGCTGCGTTCGTTGGTGGCCAGCAGGGTCTTGCCGAGCTGGTGGACCTCCGGGGAGGCGTCCGGGTCGGAGAGCTGCACCTCCAGCAGCGTGCGGTTGATGGCCAGCGGGGTGCGCAGCTCGTGCGAGGCGTTGGCGACGAAGCGCTGCTGGGCGGTGAACGCCCGGTCCAGCCGGTCCAGCATCTCGTCGAAGGTGTCGGACAGCTCCTTCAGCTCGTCGTCCGGGCCCTCCAGCTCGATGCGCTTGTGCAGGTCCGACCCGGCCACCTGGCGGGCGGTGCGGGTGATGCGGCCCAGCGGGGACAGCACCCGGCCGGCCATCACGTAGCCGAACGCGAAAGCGGCCAGGGCGAGGCCCATGAGCGCCAGCAGCGAGCTGCGCAGCAGCTCGTCCAGCGCATGGGCGCGCTGCACGTCGTTGCACTGCGCGAGGCGGCGCATCAGCTCCTCGGCGGGCATCCGCCCGGCCAGCTCCGGGCAGGTGTTGGAGGTCAGCTGCGCCTCCACACCGATGATCTTGAACGGCAGCTCGTTGATCTCGTACAGCGCCTGGGCGGCGAGCAGGTAGATGATCGTCAGCAGCACCATGCCGGCGATGAGGAACATGCCGCCGTACAGGAGCGTGAGCCGTATCCGGATCGTGGGCCGCAGCCAGGGGTACGGGCGGGACGGCTCACGCGGGTCCCAGGTGGGCTTCGGGGGCGCGTCGGGGGGCGGCGGGGCGGGCGTAGGAGCGTCGGCCATGGCTCAGATCCGGTACCCGGCGCCGGGGACGGTGAGGATGACCGGTGGCTCGCCGAGCTTGCGACGCAGGGTCATCACGGTGACGCGGACGACGTTGGTGAACGGATCGGTGTTCTCGTCCCACGCCTTCTCCAGCAGCTGCTCGGCGGAGACCACGTTCCCCTCGCCCCGCATCAGCACCTCCAGCACCGCGAACTCCTTCGGCGCGAGCTGCACCTGCCGGCCCTCCCGGAACACCTCGCGGCGGTTCGGGTCCAGCTTGATCCCGGCCCGCTCCAGCACCGGCGGCAGCGCGGCGGTCGTACGACGGCCCAGGGCACGGACCCGGGCGATCAGCTCACTGAACGCGAAGGGCTTGGGAAGGTAGTCGTCGGCGCCGATCTCCAGGCCCTCGACGCGGTCGCTGACGTCGCCCGACGCGGTGAGCATCAGCACGCGGGTGGGCAGACCGGACTCGACGATCGCCCGGCAGACGTCGTCGCCGTGCACCAGCGGCAGGTCCCGGTCGAGGACGACGACGTCGTAGTCGTTGACGCCCACGCGCTCCTCGGCGGCCGCGCCGTCGTAGACCACGTCGACGGCCATGGCCTCCCGCCTCAGTCCGGTCGCCACGGCATCGGCGAGCAGCTGCTCGTCCTCGACGACGAGTACGCGCACGGCGGTCTTCCTTCCCTGTCCGGTCCGGTCGGTCCGGCCCTGTCCTCGATGCGCCCCGGCGGGGCGGGCAGCGGTGCCGCCGGGGCGGTCGCGGGCGCGGCGGCACGCGCCGCCGCGCCGCACCCCAGCGGCGTCCTCCCCCCATCCTGCCCGCCCCGCCGGTAAACCGGCGGTAAGAGGAGGTGACGGGCGTGCGGGAGCGGGACGCGGGACGACCGGGGATTTTTTTCGCCACCTGTGAGGTTTTCCCCGGCATCAAGGTGGGGAGGACGAGTGCACACCCAACGATCACGCCTTGCCGGCGGCATGGCCCGACCCACCCGGGCTTTCGCGTCGGCCGGGCAGCACGTCGTGATCGTGCCCATCACCCTCGGCACACCCCCGTGCCGCCGACCATGACGAGGGGGCGCACATGGACGCGTTCACCGCAGGCATTCTGCAGCGGATACGGAGCACCCAGTCCGATCTGCACGCCGCTCGTGAGTCGGGCGACGACTTCCTCGTGGACGTCGAGCAGGCCGAACTGGAGGATCTGCGGCGCATCGCCGCCGATCACGGCGTGGACGTGGACCGCGTCAGCCGGGGGGTCAGCGCCTCCCCCTGCTGAAGCGGACGTTCGCGGCCGTCCCTCCACGACGGGCTGCGTCATCGCCGCCGACACAGCCGACACAGTGCCCCGGGCCTTCAGGTCCGGGGCACACTCCTGTGCGGAGCCGACCGCCGGCCCGGGAGCGCCGTCACGACGGTGCTCCCGGGGAGGCGGCGACGGCCGCCGGCGCTCCGCTGCGCGCCGTGAGGAGGCGCGCACGGAAGGGGTCAGTCGTGCCAGGCGCCGAGGGCGTCGAGGAGGGGCTGGAGGGTGCGGAAGACCCCCGGGGAGGCGGCGACCGTCAGGTCCTCGCCCAGCGGCTCGCCGGGCCGGCCACCGGTCAGCGCACCAGCCTCGCGGGCGATCAGGTCGCCGGCCGCCCAGTCCCAGCGGTGCAGTCCGCGTTCGTAGAAGCCGTCGAGCCGGCCCGCGGCCACGTCACAGAGGTCGACGGCCGCGGAGCCGGACCGGCGGATGTCGCGGACCTGCGGGACGAGACGGCGCGCCACCTCCGCCTGGGCGACGCGCCGCTCCTGGACGTAGTTGAAGCCGGTGCCGATGAGGGCCTGGTCGAGCGAGGGAGAGGTCCGGCAGCGGACCGGCCGGCCGTTGCGGAAGGCGCCGTGCCCGGCGACGGCCCGGAACGTCTCCGCGCGGGAGGGGATCTCGACGACGCCGACGACGGTCTCCCCCCGGTACTCCGCGGCGACGGAGACGCCCCAGGCCGGGAGGCCGTAGAGGTAGTTGACGGTGCCGTCGATCGGGTCGACGATCCAGCGCACTCCGCTGGTGCCGTCCACCGAGGCGCCCTCCTCGCCGAGCACGCCGTCGTCCGGCCGGTGCTCGGCGAGGTGCCCGGTGATCAGCTTCTCGGCGGCGAGGTCCATCTCGGTCACGACGTCGATGGGGCTGGTCTTCGTGGCCGCCACGCCCAGGTCGTCCGGCCGCCCGTCGCGCAGCAGCACACCCGCCCGTTCCGCCGCCGCCAGCGCGGTCTCCAGCAGGTCGGCCTTGAGCCGCTCGAGCGCGTCGGGGTCTGAGGCGTCGCGGGGCCTGTGGTGTCCGTCGGTCACGGTGCTCGTGCTCCTCGTCGTCGGGGTGGGCGGGGTCAGGCGTACGGGCTGTCCGCGCCGGCCGCGGCGGGTTTCGGCGTGCGGGCCGGGCAGCAGCCCGCCGGGCACACGTCGTGGCTCGGCCCGAGGGTGCCGAGCGCGCAGCGCCGCGGCCGTTCGCCGCGTTCGGTGGCGGCCCGTTCCCGCACCAGTTCGCGGACGGCCGCGGCGAACCGCGGATCGTCGCCCACGGTCGCCGAGCGGGCGGCGGGCAGTCCCAGTTCCTCGGCCTTGGCCATGGCCTCGGTGTCGAGGTCGTACAGCACCTCCATGTGGTCGGAGACGAAGCCGACGGGGATCATGACGACCGCGGGCGCACCGGAGCCGTGCAGGTCCTCCAGGTGGTCGCAGACGTCCGGCTCCAGCCAGGGCACCTGCGGTGAGCCGCTCCGCGACTGGTAGACGAGCCGCCAGGGCCGGTCGACGCCGGTGGCCTCCCGTACCGCTGCGGCGATCACCCGGGCCGCGTCGAGGTGCTGGGCGACGTACGCGCCGCCGTCCGGGCCGGAGGTCTCGGCGGACGCGGTGGGGATGGAGTGGGTGCAGAAGGCGAGGTGGGCGCCGTCGCGCACGGCCTCCGGGAGCCTGCCGAGGGCGGCCAGGACGCCGTCGGTCACCGGGTCGAGGAAGCCGGGGTGGTTGAAGTAGTGGCGCAGCTTGTCGACGCGCGGCGGCGCCAGGCCCTCCGCCTCCAGCGCGGCGAGCGACTCGGCGAGGTTCTCGCGGTACTGCCGGCAGCCGGAGTAGGAGGCGTAGGCGCTGGTGGTGAGCACCAGGACGCGGCTCGCGCCGTCCCGCACGGCGTCGCGGAGCGCGTCGGTGAGGTACGGCTGCCAGTTGCGGTTGCCCCAGTGGACCGGGAGGTGGAGTCCGTGCGCGGCGAAGTCCTCGCGCAGCGCCTCCGCCAGTGCCCGGTTCTGCGCATTGATGGGGCTGACGCCGCCGAACCGGTAGTAGTGCCGTCCGACCTCCTCCAGACGTTCCCGGGGGATTCCGCGGCCCCGGGTGACGTTCTCCAGGAAGGGCACGACGTCCTCGGGGCCCTCCGGGCCGCCGAAGGAGAGGAGGAGCAGGGCGTCGTAGGGGCGGGCATCGAGCGCGTCGGACATGTCCTCGATCCTGCCACCCGGGCCGCCCCGAGCCGCGCAGGGCCCGTGAGTATGATCCCCGCAGCCGCCGGGGGCGGCCCGTGCGCACGGTCCGTACGAGGAGTCCGCAGCAGGAGGGGGTCGGGTATGGGCGCACCGAGCAGGGGCGGCTCGCCGACGTGGCGGAACTGGGCGGGGAACGTCGGGATGCGTCCGGTCCGCACGGTGGCGCCGTCCTCGACGGCGGCGCTGGCCGAGGCGGTGCGCCGGGCGGCGGAGGACGGCCTGCCGGTGAAGGCGGCGGGCACCGGCCACTCCTTCACCACGGTCGCGGCGACGGAGGGTGTGCTGCTGCGCCCGGACCGGCTGTGCGGGGTGCGGAGCATCGACCGGACGGCCGGCACGGTCACTGTCGCGGCGGGCACGCCGCTGCGGCAGCTCAACGAGACCCTTGCCGGCGAGGGTCTGTCGCTGACCAACATGGGCGACATCATGGAGCAGACGGTGGCCGGGGCGGTGAGCACCGGCACCCACGGCACGGGCCGTGATTCGGCGGGACTGGCGGCGCAGGTCGTCGGGCTGGAGCTGGTGCTCGCGGACGGCTCGGTCCTGCAGTGCTCGGCCGAGGAGAACGCCGACGTGTTCGCCGCCGCCCGCGTCGGCCTGGGCGCGCTGGGAGTGATCAGCGAACTCACCTTCGCCGTGGAGCCGTTGTTCCTGCTCACCGCCCGGGAGGAACCGATGCCGTTCGGGCGGGTGACCGAGGAGTTCGACCAACTCGCGGCGGAGAACGAGCACGTCGAGTTCTACTGGTTCCCGCACACCGAGCACTGCAGCACCAAGCGCAACAACCGCAGTCCGGGTCCCCCGAGGCCGCTGCCCCGCGTGCGCGGCTGGGTGGACGACGAACTGCTGTCGAACGGCGTGTTCCGCGCCGTGTGCGCACTGGGCCGGGCCGTGCCGGGAACGGTTCCCGGGGTCGCCCGGATCGCCGGCCGGGCGCTCTCCGCGCGCAGCTACACCGACGTCCCCTACCGGGTGTTCACCACGCCGCGGCGGGTGCGGTTCCTGGAGATGGAGTACGCGCTGCCGCGCGAGGCCGGGATGGCGGCGCTGCGCGAACTCCGGGCTCTCATCGAGCGGTCGGACTTCCGGGTGAGCTTCCCCGTCGAGGTGCGGACCGCGCCGGCCGACGACATCACCCTGTCGACGGCGAGCGGGCGGGACAGCGTCTACCTCGCCGTGCACATGTACCGGGGGGCGCCGCACGAGGCGTACTTCACGGCCGCGGAACGGATCATGACGGCGCACGGCGGGCGCCCGCACTGGGGGAAGCTGCACTCGCGGGACGCGACGTGGCTGGCGGAGGCGTACCCGCGGTTCGGGGAGTTCCTGGCGCTGCGTGACCGTCTCGACCCGGGGCGGGCGTTCGGCAACGACTATCTGAGCCGGGTACTCGGGGACTGAGCGGAGTCGGACGGGGCACCCGCCACTCCCCAGACCGGATCGCAGCCTTCCGATTGTGTCGATCTAGTGAATGTCCGGACGGCCCGAGGTGGCGCGCGACGGCGCGCCGAGCGCCTGAAGCCCACCTGCGGACGGGAGTTCGGCGGCGCGTCACCCCACCCGGATGGTCCGAATGGAGTAGTGTGACGAGCCCTGGCCTCGGCCCCGACCCTGGCTTCGCTGCCCAGCGTGACAGCCCGTCACGTTGAGTGGTCAACGTGTCACCGTGCCATAACGGCGGAGCGGGACCGGGGCTCGACACGCCGGGCGAGTCGGCAAGGTTGTGGCAGGCTGCACCCGGGCAGGCCACACTCGTCCAAGCGGGAGCAGCGACGCACGTGACGTCGGCAGGCACCACCGGGGAGGTTCCCATGCCCGAACTGCGTGTCGTGGCCGTCAGCAACGACGGCACACGGCTGGTGCTCAAGGCTGCCGACAGCACGGAATACACCCTTCCGATCGACGAACGGCTGCGCGCCGCCGTGCGCAACGACCGTGCGCGCCTGGGGCAGATCGAGATCGAGGTGGAGAGCCACCTGCGCCCCCGGGACATCCAGGCCCGGATACGAGCCGGCGCCACCGCCGAAGAGGTCGCGCAGATGGCCGGCATCCCCGTCGAGCGGGTCCGCCGCTTCGAGGGCCCGGTTCTGGCCGAGCGCGCGTTCATGGCGGAGCGCGCCCGGAAGACCCCCGTGCGTCGCCCGGGCGAGAGCACCGGTCCGCAGCTCGGCGAGGTGGTGGCCGAGCGGCTGCTGCTGCGCGGCGCGGACAAGGACACCGTGCTGTGGGACTCCTGGCGCCGGGACGACGGCACCTGGGAAGTGGTGCTCGCCTACCGGGTCGCCGGCGAACCGCATTCGGCCGGCTGGACGTACGACCCGCCGCGGCGGCTGGTGCAGGCCGTGGACGACGAGGCCCGTTCGCTCATCGGCGAGACCGACGACACCCCCGAGCCGAGCTTCCCCTTCGTGCCGCGCATCGCGCGACTGCCGCGGGACCGCGGGGACCGGGGCGAGCGCGGGGACCGTCCGGAGCTGGAGCCCGCCGCGCTGCCGCCCGCATCGGCCGACGGCGCCCCCGCGGAGGCCGCCGACTCGCTGACCAGCCTGCTGGAGGCGGTGCCGAGCTTCCGGGGCGACCTGGTCGTGCCCGAGCGGCCCGCCGCCATGCAGTCGGCCGACGCGGAGGAGGACGGCACCGCCGTCGCCGACCGGGAGTCCGACGAGGACCGGGAGCAGATCGATCCGCCCGCCCCCGCGGCCAGCGCGGGCTCCGCGTACGCGGACGTGCTGATGCCCCGTTCGGTGAAGGCGCACCGCGAGCGGCTCACCGGGAACACCGACCGGCAGGCCGAGGCGGACGGCGTCCGGCCCGGCCGGCGGGCCGCGGTGCCCAGCTGGGACGAGATCGTCTTCGGCACGCGGCGCAAGAAGGAGTGACCGGGCGGCCGGCCCGCCCCTCGCGGACTTCCCGCGGAGGGGCGGGCCGGCCGCCCGGTTCGGTCTCAGCCCGCTTCCGGGCCGGTGGCCACCGGGCGCGCCGGGTCGGCGGTCCACTCGCTCCACGAGCCCGGGTAGAGCGCGGCGTCGATTCCCGCCTCGGCGAGCGCCAGCAGTTCGTGCGCGGCCGACACGCCGGAGCCGCAGTACACGCCGACCTCGGTGCCCGGTGTGACGCCGAGCGCGGCGAAGTGCGCGGCGAGCTCCGCGCCCGGGCGGAAGGTGCCCCGGTCGGTGACGGTCGCGGTGGTGGGCGCGGAGAGGGCGCCGGGGATGTGTCCGGCGACCGGGTCCAGCGGCTCCACCTCGCCGCGGTACCGCTCGCCGGCACGGGCGTCGAGCAGCGCCCCGCGGCGGGCGAGCTCCGCCGCCGCGTCCGCGTCCAGCGTGGGCAGGGAACCGGGTACGGGGACGAAGTCGCCCTCGGCGGGCTCGGGCAGGTCCTTCGTCAGCGGCCCGTCCCAGGCCGGGAGGCCGCCGTCCAGCACGCGCACGTCCGGGTGCCCGGCCCAGCGCAGCAGCCACCAGGCGCGCGCGGCGGCCCACCCGAGGCCCCCGTCGTAGGTGACCACGGGACGGTCGGCGGTCACGCCGGCGCGGCGCATCGCGGCGCCGAACACCTCCGGCGCGGGCAGCGGGTGGCGTCCGGTGCCCGGCCCCACGGGCGCGGCGAGTTCGGTGTCCATGTCGACGTGGACGGCGCCCGGCAGGTGGCCTTCGGCGTAGGCGGGGCGGCCGGGCGGGCCGCCGGGGACGTAGCGGACGTCGAGCAGCACCGGCGGCCGGGGACCGGCCAGTTCGGCTGCCAGCGCGGAGGCGGTGAGGAGTGCGGTCATGACGCCATCCTCCCGCAACGGCGTCCCGCCGTCCCGCGCCTCCGCCCGCGCTACGGGACCGGATGACACAATTCACCGCACGGGTACACGGAAGAGACCGCACCGACGATGGTCAGGGGAGCAGCAGATGACGCAGACAGTCAGCGCGCGGCAGCGCCGGCAGACTCCGGGCACGCCGTGCTGGGCCAGTCTCATGGTGCGCGATCTCGACCGCAGCCGGGACTTCTACCAGGGCCTCTTCGGCTGGGAGTTCACCGCCGGACCGCAGCAGCTCGGCCCGTACGTCAGAGCGGTGCTCGACGGGCGTGAGGTGGCCGGACTCGGCGAGACTCCGGCGGGCCGGCGCTTCCCGGCCGCCTGGACCCCCTACCTGGCCAGCGACGACGCCGACGAGACGGCGGGCCTCATCCGGCTGTGCGGCGGTACCGTCGCCGTGGGCCCGCTCGACTTCGGCGACACGGGACGGCTGGTGGTCGCCGCCGATCCCGGCGGCGCCGCGTTCGGCGTCTGGCAGAGCGACGAGGACACCGGTCTCCAGGTGGTGGAGAACGCCCCGGGCACGCCCGTGTGGTTCGAGCTGCTGACGCACACGACGGCGGGGCCGGGCGCCTTCTACCCGTCGGTGTTCGGCTACGGGACCGAACCAGACCCGGACGGCGACGACCCGGACGGCGACGAGCAGGACCGGCTGACACTGCTGGTCGGAGACCGGCCGGTGGCGACCGTGCGCGGCACGGACGGGGCCCGGCCGTCGGCGCACGGACCGCACTGGAAGACCTGCTTCGCCGTCCGGGACGCCGAGGACACGGTGCGGCGGGTCCGGGAACTGGGCGGCCGACTGGTCCGCGAGCCGCATCCCACGCCGTACGGCGTGCGGGCGACGGTGGCGGACGCCGAGGGGGCGGAGTTCAGCGTACGCGAGCAGCCGGGGGCGTCCGGCGGGGCGGCCTGAAGGGGCGCGGGCCCGTCCGTCTCAGGCGGGTGAGCCTCCGGGCCCCCGCACACCTTCGGGCGCCGGGGCCGAGCCGTTCACGGGGGCCGAGCCGTTCACTCCGCCGGGAACCGGGCCCGGCGGCGGGGGCGCGGCCGCCGCGTCCACGGGCAGAACGTCCGGGGAGAGCGGCGCGGCACCCGCCGTCACCGCCGTGAGCCGGCGGCGGTGGTGGCGCCTGCACAGCACCTCGTAGCCGATCTCCGCGGCCGGGCCGCCGCGTCCGCCGATGTCCCCGACGACGACCTGCGCGCCCTCGACCACCATGCGCCCGCCGACCGTACGCGCGTTGTGGGTGGCGCGGGCACCGCACCAGCACAGCGCCTCGACCTGCAGCACCTCGATGCGGTCGGCCAGCTCCATCAGCCGCTGGGAGCCGGGAAAGAGCTTGGTGCGGAAGTCGGTGGTGATGCCGAAGGCGTACACGTCTATGCCGAGGTCGTCGACGATGCGGGCCAGTTGGTCGACCTGTTCCGGGGAGAGGAACTGCGCCTCGTCGGCGATCACGTAGTCGCTGCGGCCGCCCGCGGTCAGGTGCCGGACGAGGTGCAGGTGGAAGTCGAAGGCCTCGTCCGCCTCGACGGCCTCCGTCACCAGGCCGAGGCGGGAGGACAACAGCCCCTCCCCCGCCCGGTCGTTCCGGGTGAAGATCATGCCCTGGAGGCCGCGTGCCGACCGGTTGTGCTCGATCTGGAGGGCCAGCGTGCTCTTGCCGCAGTCCATCGTGCCGGAGAAGAAGACCAGCTCGGGCATGGAGAAGACGGACCTTTCGGGGTCGGGGGCGGTGGGCGGTGGCGGTGGCGGTGGCGGTGGGGCGTGACGGTCCGTCGTGCGGCGTGGTGCTAGGTGCGGACCTCCAGCAGCGGGACCATCTGCTCCGCGCGGGTCGCGGAGCCGTGCATGCCGATCAGCGCCGACTCGTTGGGCTCCCGCCGGGTGGCGACCACCGCGGCGTTCCCGTTCATCGCGACGACGACGTCGCCGAGCCGGTCGCGGACGCGGTCCTCCACCCGAGGGCCGAACCAGCCGAGTGCGACGGCCTCCTCACGGGTGGCGACCCAGGCCTGGCCGGCGAGCACCTCGCGCCAGACGTCGGCGACGGCGCCCGCCGCGCCGGGCACCGCGTACAGGTGCCGCATGCGCCCCTCGCCGCCGAGCGAGGCGACGCCGGCGGAGAGTTCCCAGTCCTCGTCGAAGTCGAAGCGGAACTGCGGGCTTTCGGGTACGTCGACCATGCCGTGGTCGGCGGTGACGTAGAGCGCGGAGCGGGGCGGCAGCTGCTCGGCGAGGCGCTGGGCGAGCCGGTCGACGTACTGGAGCTGGCCGCGCCAGGCGTCGGAGTCCATGCCGTAGCGGTGGCCGTGACCGTCGAGTTCGGCGTAGTAGGTGTACACCAGGGTGCGGTCGGCGGCGCCGAGGCGTTCCGCGGCGGTGTCCATCCGCTCCTCCGCGGCCAGCCGCCCGTGGAAGGTGCCGCCGGAGAGGGCCACCGTGGTCAGCGGGGTGTGCTCGAAGTGCGGCGCGGTGACCTGGCAGGTCGCCACGCCGGCTGCGTGGGCGAGGCGGAAGACCGTGGGGTGCGGCTGCCACAGGTGGGGGTCCGTCCACGGGCGCCAGCGCAGCTGGTTCATCAGCGCGCCGGTGTCCGGGTTCCGGACGGTGTAACCGGGCAGGCCGTGCGCGCCGGGTGGGAGACCGGTGCCGACCGAGGCCAGCGAGGTGGCGGTGGTGGAGGGGAATCCGCTGGTGAGCGGGCGTCCGCTGCCGCCCAGCGAACTCGGCAGCAGCGAGGTGAGGAACGGCGCCTCCTCGGGGTGGGCCGCCAGCGCCTCCCACCCCATGCCGTCGACCAGGAACACGCAGACCCGGTCGGCCGGCTCCAGCGGGAGACCCGCCTCCAGGCCGGGCACCCCCAGTCCGGAGGCGAGGGTCGGCAGCAGGTCGGCCAGCGAACCGTCGCCGTAGCGGGGAACGGGAGCGGTGCGCGGATCCAGTGGCGCCGCCTCGTCGGCCGGGGAGGGGTCCTCCGGGACGGGTCGCGCCGTGTGCGGCGGTGTCACCGGTGGGCACCCGGGCGGGCCGCCGCCGTCGCCTCGGAGAGCGCCTGCGCGAAGGCCAGCGCCTGCCGTACGGTCTCCGGCCCGTCGCCCGCCTCGCTCACCCGGAGGGAGAGGTCGTCGGCCGTGGTGGAGCCTGTGTAGCCGTGGTCCGCCTCGCAGTTGGGGTCGCCGCAGGCCGCGGGCTCCAGGTCGATGCGGGAGACCGCGCCCCAGCCGATGGTCAGCACCACCTCGCGCGGCAGGGTGCCGGGGGTGTACGACTCCGGGTCGGCGACGACGCGGGAGAGCACGACGGAGGCGATCCGCTCCAGCTTCACCGACTCGGTCGAGGTGGTGGCGTAGGGCGAGGCGGAGGTGCCGTCGGCCGGCTGCTCGTCGGTGTGACTGACCAGGAAGCGGGTGCCGGTGAGGACGAGGACGGTGACGTGCCGGCGGATCTCGTTGGAGTCGAACGTCGTCTCCTGGTGCACCAGGTAGGACGACACGGGTTCGCCGCCGACGGCCGCCTCGACCGCCTCGGCGACGAGGGCGGGGTAGTAGCCGCTGCGCTCGATCGCGGAGCGCAGTCCCTGGGTCGTCGTACCGGTCTTCGCCATGCGGACCATCCTAGGGCCTGCGAGGGAAGGTTCTGCCGGTCCGTACGGCGGCGCTCGCTCCGCCCCGCCGGTATGCCGAGGGACCGGGCGGGCGGCACCGGGGACGGCGGCCGGGTCCCGCGTCGAGGCGGCCCGGTCAGTACGCGGGCAGGGTGCGGCGGCCGAGGTCGCCGCGCGGCGGCGGTTCGGCGACCCGTACGGCCGCGCCCAGCACGGTCAGCCCGCGCGGCGCCACCACCACCGGCTCCAGATCGACCGCGACGATCCGCGGGTGGTCGTCCAGCAGCCGGGAGACCCGCAGCAGCAGGTCCTCCAGCGCGGCGGTGTCGAGCGGCTGCGCCCCCCGCCAGCCGAAGAGGAGGGGGGCCGCACCCAGGGACCGGACCAGTTCCTGGACGTCCCGGTCGGTGGCGGGGACCAGGCGGTGCGCGGTGTCGCCGAGCAGCTCCGACGGTGCCCCGGCGAGGCCGAAGGACAGCACGGCGCCGATCGACGGGTCGACGGCCGCGCGGACCACGGTGTCCACGCCGCGCGGTGCCATGGCCTGCACGACGGGCCGCAGCTCGGCGGGCTTCCCCAGGGACGAGGTCAGGTCGGCGTACGCCCGGCGGAGCTGGTGCTTGCCCGCCACGTCCAGGCGTACGCCCCCGAGGTCGGCGCGGTGCCGCAGGTGCGGGGCGGTGGTCTTGAGCGCCACCGGGTAGCCGAGCCGCCGGGCCGCGGCGACGGCGTCGTCCGCGGAGGCGGCGGGCAGGGTGGGCTGGACGGCGATGCCGTAGTGGCCGAGCAGCTCGGCCGTCCCGGCCTGGCCCAGCGGCAGGCTGCGGTGCATCCCGGGTTCGGCGGCGGCCCCCGTCGTGGGCCGGGCCTCACGCGGTGCGGCGGGGTGGGCCGTACGGACGCCGGGGCCGTCCTCCCCGGACCCGTCGCCGCGGGTGGCGCGGGCGACCAACCGGGCGGCGGCCCCTTCGTCCACGTCGAACTGCGGGACGCGGCCCGGCTCCTGTGCGTCGCGGCGCCATGCGGCGTGCCGCACGGCGTGGGCGAGGGCGCGCACCGCCCGTTCCGGTGAGGGGTAGCTGGGGATGCCGCGGGCGGCCAGCGCCTCGTCGAGCCCGGCGATCGCCAGGTGCACGACGGCCAGCGGCTTCTGTGCACCGGATGCGGCGTCGGCCAGCGCGTCGGCGAGCGACTCGACCGGCACCTCGCCGACGCCGGGGATGGCGGTCACGACGACCGCGTCCGTCTGCGCCTCGGCCAGCGCCTCGCGGACCGCCACCCGGAAGTCGTCCACGGTGGCGGCGGTGGTGAGGTCGCGGGCCGGCAGCGGGCGCAGTCCGTCGGTGAGGCAGGCGTCGTGGGTGAGCAGGCTCAGCGACTCGGTGTTGCCGAGCAGCGCCACGCGCGGCCCGGCGGGCAGCGGCTGGGACGCCAGCAGCGCTCCCGCGTCCACCTGCTCGGTCACGGTGTCGACGGTGATCACCCCCGCCTGCCGCAGCAGCGAGGACACGGTGGCGGCGGGCGTACGGGAGGCCGGCGCGGCATGCCCGGGCGGCGGGGCGCTGCCGCTGTGCCGGGCACCCTTGACCACGACGACGGGCTTGCGGACGGAGATCCGTTTGGCGAGACGGGTGAACTTCCGCGGGTTGCCGATGGATTCCAGATACATCAGCGCGACGTCGGTGTCCGGGTCCTCGTCCCAGAACTGGAGCACGTCGTTGCCGGAGACGTCGGCGCGGTTGCCGGCGGAGACGAAGGTGGACAGGCCCGCGCCGCGCCGGTGCAGCCCTTCGAGCAGCGCGATGCCGATCGCGCCGGACTGGGTGAACAGACCGACCCGCCCCCGCCGGGGCATCTGCGGCGACGGCGTGGCGTTGAGGCGCACGTCCGGGGCGGTGTTCATGATGCCGAGCGCGTTCGGCCCGATGACGCGCATGCCGTACGACCGGGCGTGGCGGACGAGTTCGCGCTGCCCGTCGCGGGTGAAGTCGGCGGAGAGCACGACCAGGCCCTGCACGCCGTGTTCGCCGCAGTCCGCGACGACGTCGGCCACCTCAGCGGCGGGGACGGCGACGACGGCGAGATCGACGCTCTCCGGCACGTCGCGGACCGAGCGGAAAGCGGCGGCGCCGCCGAGGTCGAGGGCGCGGCCGGGTGACGGGTCGAGCACGTGGTTCACCGCGTACGTGCGCCCGGTGAACCCGGCGGCGCGCAGACTCTCCAGCACCGTGCGCCCGGCGCCGCCGGGGGTGCGGCTGACGCCGACGACGGCGACCGAGGCGGGGGCGAGCAGGCGCTGCACGGAACGGCCCTCGGCGCGCTGCTCGCGGGCGTGCATCACGGCGAGGGAGGCTTCGGTGGGCTCCAGGTCGAGCGTGAGGTGGACGGAGCCGTCCTCGAAGCTGCGGCGCTGGGAGTAGCCGGCGTCGGTGAACACCTTGATCATCTTGGTGTTGGCGGGCAGCACCTCGGCGATGAAGCGGCGGATGCCGCGTTCGCGGGCCACCGCGCCCACGTGCTCCAGCATGGCCGAGGCGAGGCCGCGTCCCTGGTGGGCGTCCTGGACGAGGAAGGCGACCTCGGCCTGGCCCGCCCGGACGGCGTCCTGCGGCACGCCGTCCCCGGTGCCGCCGCCTGTGCCGTCCCCGTCCTCGGTGCCGGTGCCGGTGGGAGCGGTGTGGGCGGGGCGGCCGTCGTCGTCGATCCGGTCGTACCGGACGGTGGCGATGATCTCGCCGCGGACGGTGGCGGCGAGCCCGACCCGGTCGACGTAGTCGTGATGCGTGAACCGCCGGACGTCGCGGTCGGAAAGACGTGGATACGGCGCGAAGAAACGGTAGTACTTGGACTCGTCGGAGACCTGCTCGTAGAAGGCGACCAGCCGCTCCGCGTCGTCGGGCGTGATGGGCCGGATCCGGGCCGTGCCGCCGTCGCGGAGCACGACGTCGGCCTCCCAGTGGGCGGGATACGCCCGGTCCGCCGGAGTCTGCATGAGTGACAGCGTACGGCCGGGTGCGGCGTAGTGTCGTAGTCCAGCACCCTGGTTCCGAGTCGTGGGGAGGGGAGAGCGGGATGGCCGAGCGCCGTGTCACCGTGGGCTGGCAGGAGGGCCTGCACGCCAGACCGGCCGCGATGTTCTCGCGGGCGGCGATGGCCACCGGAGTCCGGATGACCGTACGGAAGCCCTCCGGCGACGGGGCCGGGAGTGACACCGACGGGGACGGCACGCCCGCCGTGGACGCCGCTTCCATGCTGGGCGTCATGGCTCTGGGCGCCGAACGGGGCGACGAGATCGTGCTCGCCTCCGAGGGCGACGGGGACGCGGACCGCTCCGCCCTGGACCGGCTCGCCCGGATGGTCGCCGAGGGCCTCGACGAGCTGCCGGCGCAGGGCTGAGCCGCATCTCAGCTTCTGCGCATCCCCTGCCCCTCGCGCAGCCGTTCGACCTGCAGTTCGATCAGGCTCGCCGGGAAACGGGCGTCCCGGCCCACGAAGAGCTTCTCGAAGTGTGCGGTGGCCGACCCGACCCGCACGAAAGTGTGCTCCTCGTCGCGGATGTCGCCTCCCTCCACGCGCGTACGCATGTGGAAGCTGATCGACTCGTCGCCGTAGGAGGGGCCTGGGGTCACTTCGACGGTGAAAGCGCTGACACCGGCGTAGGTGTCGGAGACGAAGCCCCTGCACTCGTGCAGTGCGCTGCTCAGCTCGTCGAACGCCGCCTTCGCCTGACCGGGGCCGAAGGTCGCCAGTGTCGAGTTCCCGCCCCAGATGTCGCCTTTCCAGTTGAAGGACTGGAACACGGACGCCCTCGCGCTCTCGACCCGCAGGGTGTCGAGCACCCTCTCGCACGAGGCGTCCGACACCGGCTCACGGGCCGGCTGCTCTCCGGGAATGACGACGACCACCGGGTTCGTGTACGAGGCGGGCACCTGCTCGTCGGGCAGAGTCAGGGCCTCCAGCTCCTCGACGGAGAGCGTGCTGCCCGTCGCTGGAGGGAGGGTGCTCGTTTGCCGTTTCGGACCACCGGCCTCGGTCGCCGCCGCGCATCCGGCGACGAGCAGCGCCGACACGACCACGGTCAGCACCCGTCTCGGAGTTCTCCTCCGCATACCGCCCCCTGCCATGCCCGGAAGGGGGGAAGCGTAACCGGCACGTCCGGCCGAGCTCCCGGCCGGGTCAGACGTCGACGCCGTGTTCGCGGAGGTAGGGCAGCGGGGCGATGTCGGAGCCGTAGTCGGGGCCGGTGCGCACCTCGAAGTGCAGGTGCGGGCCGCTGCTGTTGCCGGTGGAGCCGGAAAGCCCCACCCGATCGCCCGCGCCGACCTGGGCGCCGGCCGCGACCGTGACGGACGACAGGTGGCCGTACTGGGTGTAGGCGCCGTCGGCGTGGCGGACGACCACGTTGTAGCCGTAGGAGCCGGACCAGCCCGCCTCCACGACCTCGCCGGCGGCAACGGAACGGACCGTGGTGCCGGACGCGGCGTGGAAGTCCACGCCGGTGTGGCTGCCGGAGGACCACATGGCACCGCCCGCGCCGTAGGCGGTGGAGACGTGGGAGCCGGCGACCGGGGCGACGTAGCGGTGCAGGGCGGCACGTTCGGCGGCGCGGGCCGCGCGGCGGCGTTCCGCCTCCTCACGCTCGCGCTCGGCCCGGGCGGCCGCCTTCCGGGCTGCCTCTTCGGCCGCCTCCTCCGCGGCGCTGCGCTGGGTGCGCGCCTGGTCCGCGATGCGGCCGGCGAGGGAGTCCGACACGGCGGCGGCCTGCGTCAGACCGGTGTCCGGGCGCCCGGAGGCATCCTCGGCCGGGGCGGCGGGCACAGCGGCGGCCGGGGCGGCGGGCACAGCGGCGGCCGGGGCCGCGAGGGAGCCGACGACGCTCGCGGTGGCGAGTCCGGCCACGCCGGCGATGCGGGCGCCCGCACGGCAGGCGCGGCCCGGCCGGCGGTGCTTGCCCGGGGTGCGCTGCCTCCCGGGGCCAGTGGTGGTCGCCATGCTGCGGCGGGCTCCTCTCCGGCTGCACGCGGGCCGCGGCGGCGGCGCCTGCTGACGTGAGCCGGAGGGACGCTAATCAGGACATCTGCCAACAGCCAAACCGAATCGGCCGATTGTCGCGCATGCCACAGCACAGACCGGGCATCTCGCCGCCGAAGCGGACAGAGCGCGGCCTGCGGCGAGGTGCTCACCTCGCCACAGGCCGCGCTCAGGAGTGCACGCCGGAGGCGGTGTTCAGGCGCGGTTCAGGCGTGCGTGCGCACGGGACGCGCCCTCAGGTGCCGGGGACGACGGTCACCTCGCCGATGCCGAGTGCGCGCACCGGGTCCGCGATCTGCCCGGCGTCGCCGACGAGGACGCAGACCAGCCGGTCCTCGGGGAAGGCGTTGACGACGGCGGCGGTGGCCTCGACCGTGCCCGTCTCGGCGAGGCGGAGGTACAACTGCGCCTGGTAGTCGTCCGGGAGGTGCTGTTCCACCTGGTCGGCGAGGGTGGCGGCGACGGCGGCGGCCGTCTCGTACCGCAGCGGGGCCACGCCGACGAGGTTCTGGACGGCGACGTCCCGCTCCTCGTCGTCGAGGCCGTCGGCGGCGAGGGTGCGCAGCACCTGCCACAGGTCCGCGAGCGCGGGACCGGTCACGTCGGTGGCGACGGAACCGCTGATGGCGAGCATCGCCGCCCCCGAGCCGTCCGGCGCGGAGCGCAGCACCTGGCCGAAGGCGCGGACACCGTAGGTGTAGCCCTTCTCCTCACGCAGCACGCGGTCCAGACGGGACGTCAGGGTGCCGCCCAGGCAGTACGTGCCGAGGACCTGCGCGGCCCAGACGCGGTCGTGCCGGTCGGGGCCGATGCGGCCGATGAGCAGCTGGGTCTGCACCGCACCGGGCCGGTCCACGATGACGACGCGACCGGTGTCGTCGGCGGTGACGGCCGGGACCGGCCGGGGCTCGGCCGTCGAGCCCGTCCAGGCCCCGAGGGTGTCGGCGACGGCCTGGTCCAGGTCGACGCCGGTGAAGTCGCCGACCACGACCGCGGTGGCCGTGGCGGGACGCACGTGCGCCTCGTAGAAGGCGCGGACGGCCGCGGCGTCGATGCGCTGCACCGTCTCCTCCGTGCCGAGACGGGGGCGGGAGTGCCGGGACGCGGCCGGGAAGAGCTGCCTGGCCAGTTCCTTCGCGGCGCGGCGGGCCGGGTTGGCCAGCTCGTGCGGGATCTCGTCCAGGCGGTTGCGGACCAGCCGGGAGACCTCGTCGTCGCGGAAGGCGGGCGCGCGCAGCGCGTCGGCCAGCAGGCTCAGCCCCTTGTCGAGGCGGGAGGCCGGGACCTCCAGGGAGACCCGCACGCCGGGGTGGTCGGCGTGCGTGTCCAGGGTGGCGCCGCAGCGCTCCAGCTCGGCGTTGAAGGCCTCGGCGTCCAGCTTGTCGGTGCCCTCGGCGAGCGCGCGGCCCATGATGTTGGACACGCCGTCCAGGCCCTCCGGCTCGGCGTCCAGCGGGGCGAGCAGGTTGACCTCGACGGCGACGACCTTCTGGCCCGGCCGGTGGCAGCGCAGCAGGGTCAGGCCGTTGGGCAGGGTGCTGCGGTCGGGCGCCGGGAAGGCCCACGGCTTGGGCTCGCCGCCGCGGGGGCGCGGGTGGAAGTCCATCGTCATGCCTGGGGTGTTGGCGGCGTCGCTCACTGGCCGGTCTCCTCGGCTGCGGTCTGGTCCCCGTCCTCGGACGCGGTCTCGGGCGTGGTCGGCTCGTACACCAGAACGGCGCGGTTGTCCGGCCGGAGCCGGGCGGCGGCGACCTGGCGCACCTCCTCGGCCGTGACCTCCAGCACCCGCTGCACGGCGGTCAGCGCGAGCTGCGGGTCGCCGAACAGCACCGCGTAGCGGCAGAGTTCGTCGGCGCGGTCGCCGACCGTGGCGAGCCGGTCGAGCCACTCGCGCTCCAGCTGCGCCTGGGCGCGCTCCATCTCCTCCTCGGTGGGGCCCTCGGCCGCGAACCGGGCGAGCTCCTCGTCGACGGCCGCCTCGATGTCGGCGACCTCGGTGCCCGCGGACGTCTTCACGTCCAGCCAGCCCAGCGAGGGGGCACCGGCGAGGCGCAGCAGGCCGAAGCCGGCGCTGACCGCGCTCTGGTCCCGGCGGACCAGGCGGTTGTGCAGCCGGGACGACTCGCCGCCGCCGAGGGCGGTGAGCGCGAGGTCCGCGGCGTCGCACTCGCGCAGGCCGTCCTGCGGCAGCCGGTAGACGGACATCAGGGCGCGGGCCGGCACCTCCTCGCGGAGCACCTGCCGCTGCTGCGCCCCCATGATCTCGGGGAGGGCGCCGTCGCGCGGCGGCTGCTTGCCGTCGTGGCCCGGGATGGAGCCGAAGTACTTCTCGATCCAGCCGAGCGTGGCCTCCGGGTCGATGTCGCCGACCACGGACAGCACCGCGTTGTTCGGCGCGTAGTAGGTGCGGAAGAACTGGCGCGCGTCCTCCAGGGAGGCGGCGTCCAGGTCGGCCATGGAGCCGATCGGGGTGTGGTGGTAGGGGTGGCCGTCGGGGAAGGCCATGGCGGTCAGCCGCTCGAAGGCGGTGCCGTAGGGCACGTTGTCGTACCGCTGGCGGCGCTCGTTCTTGACCACGTCGCGCTGGTTCTCCATGGACTCCTCGTCCAGGGCGGCCAGCAGCGAGCCCATCCGGTCGGCCTCGAGCCAGAGGGCGAGCTCCAACTCGTGCGCCGGCATGGTCTCGAAGTAGTTGGTGCGCTCGAAGCTGGTGGTGCCGTTGAGGGAGCCGCCGGCGCCCTGGACCAGCTCGAAGTGGCCGTTGCCCGGCACCTGCTTCGAGCCCTGGAACATCAGGTGCTCGAAGAGGTGGGCCAGACCCGTACGGCCCTTCACTTCGTGCCGGGAGCCCACGTCGTACCAGATGCAGACGGCGGCGACCGGCGTCAGATGGTCCTCGGAGAGCACCACGCGCAGGCCGTTGGCCAGCCGGTGCTCGGTCGCGGTGAGCCCGCCGGTGGAAGGCGGGGGCGTGGCCGTGTGACCCATGGGCCGCTCAGTCCCTTCGATCGCGAGAAGTGATTCTTTCCGTCACTGTATGCAAGCGCTCCGACTGTCCGCGAAGTTCCCGTACGGTACGTGCCCAGGACCTTCCCCGCGCGACCGGTTGTCGGACCCGCGGGCCACAATGGTCCGCGTCAGTCTCAGCTCTCCCTGACCCAGCTCGTCAGACCACCCGGACGAAGGAGCGCTCGCCGCGATGGCCCGCCGCAGTACGAAGACCCCGCCGCCGGACGACTTCGAGGAGCGCATCCTCGACATCGACGTCGTCGACGAGATGCAGGGCTCCTTCCTGGAGTACGCCTACTCGGTCATCTACTCGCGCGCCCTGCCGGACGCCCGCGACGGCCTGAAGCCCGTGCACCGCCGCATCCTGTACCAGATGCACGAGATGGGCCTGCGCCCCGAGCGCAGCTACGTCAAGTGCGCCCGTGTGGTGGGCGAGGTGATGGGCAAGCTGCACCCGCACGGCGACTCCGCGATCTACGACGCGCTGGTGCGCATGGCGCAGTCGTTCTCGATGCGCGTGCCGCTGGTCGACGGGCACGGCAACTTCGGTTCGCTGGGCAACGACGACCCGCCGGCCGCGATGCGCTACACCGAATGCCGGTCGGCCCCGGCCGCGGGACTGATGGTCGAATCGATCGACGAGGACACCGTCGACTTCGCGCCGAACTACGACGGCAGCGAGCAGGAGCCCGTCGCGCTGCCGTCGGCCTACCCGAACCTGCTGGTCAACGGCGCCTCCGGGATCGCGGTCGGCATGGCGACCAACATGGCGCCGCACAACCTGGGCGAGGTCGTCGCCGCGGCCCGGCACCTGATCCGTCACCCTGGCGCCGACCTCGAGACGCTGATGCGTTTCGTGCCCGGCCCCGACCTGCCCACCGGCGGGAAGATCGTCGGACTGGACGGGATCCGGGACGCGTACGAGAAGGGGCGCGGCACCTTCAAGATGCGCGCCACCGTCGCCGTGGAGCAGGTCACCGCACGGCGCAAGGGCCTGGTCGTCACCGAACTGCCGTTCGCCGTGGGTCCGGAGAAGGTCGTCTCCAAGATCAAGGACCTGGTCAACGCGAAGAAGCTCCAGGGCATCGCGGACGTCAAGGACCTCACCGACCGCGAGCACGGGCTGCGGCTGGTCATCGAGGTCAAGAACGGCTTCAACCCGGAGGCCGTGCTCACGCACCTGTACAAGCTGACGCCGATGGAGGAGACCTTCGGCATCAACAACGTCGCCCTCGTCGACGGGCAGCCCCTGACCCTCGGGCTCAAGGAGCTGCTCGAGGTGTACGTCGACCACCGCTTCGAGGTGGTGCGGCGGCGCAGCGAGTTCCGGCGCGGGAAGCGACGCGACCGGCTGCACCTGGTCGAGGGCCTGCTCGTCGCGCTGCTCGACATCGACGAGGTCATCCGGCTCATCCGGGCCAGCGAGAACGCCGCCGAGGCCAAGCAGACGCTGATGGAGCGCTTCGGACTCTCCGAGGTGCAGACGCAGTACATCCTCGACACCCCGCTGCGGCGCCTGACCCGCTTCGACCGCATCGAGCTGGAGAGCGAGCGCGACCGGCTGCGGGAGGAGATCGAGGAGCTGACGCGCATCCTGGATTCGGACGCCGAGCTGCGCAAGCTGGTCTCCTCCGAACTGGCCGCCGTCGCCAAGAAGTACGGCACCAAGCGCCGCACCGAGCTGCTGGACTCCGCCGAGTCGCCGGTCACCGCCGTCCCCCTCCAGGTCGCCGACGACCCGTGCCGCGTGCTGCTGTCCTCCACCGGCCTGCTGGCCCGTGCCGAGAACGGCACCGCGGACACCGGAGCGGGCGCGGAGGTCAAACGCGTCAAGCACGACGTGATCGTCTCGGCCGTTCCCGCCACCACCCGCGGCGAGATCGGCGCGGTCACCTCGGCCGGGCGGCTGCTGCGGCTGGCGGTGGTGGACCTGCCCCAGCTCCCGGAGACCGGAGGGCCGCCGAACCTCTCCGGAGGCGCTCAGGTGTCGGAGTTCCTGACGCTGGCGGCGGACGAGTCGCTGATCTGCCTGACGACGCTGGACGAGTCCTCACCCGGGCTGGCGCTCGGCACCGCGCAGGGCGTCGTCAAGCGTGTCGTACCGGACTATCCGGCGCACAAGGAGGAGCTGGAGGTCATCTCGCTCAAGGAGGGCGACCGCGTCGTCGGCGGCGCCGAACTGCGCACGGGCGAGGAGGATCTGGTGTTCGTCTCCAGCGAAGCCCAGCTGCTGCGGTACCCGGCGGGGCAGGTACGGCCGCAGGGCCGGGCGGCCGGCGGCATGGCCGGCATCAAGCTCGCCCCGAACGCGAAGGTCCTCACGTTCACCGCGGTCGATCCGTCGGCCGACGCCGTGGTGTTCACCGTCGCCGGTTCGCACGGCACCCTCGACGACTCGGTGGCCACCGCCAAGCTCACCCCGTTCGACCAGTTCCCGCGCAAGGGCCGGGCGACCGGCGGCGTGCGCTGCCAGCGGTTCCTGAAGGGCGAGGACTGCCTGACCATGGCCTGGGCGGGACCTGCGCCCGTCCGCGCGGCGACCCGCACCGGCGCTCCGGCCGAACTGCCGGAGCCGGACCCGCGCCGGGACGGCTCCGGGGTGCCGCTGGCCAAGCCCATCACGGCGCTGGCCGGGCCGGCTTAGGGCTGCAACGGCTCGACCTGGACGAGTTCCGCCTCGTCCAGGTCGTCCCACGCGTCACCGGGCTCCCCGTCCGTCTCCGACGGCCCCGTCGCGTCCTTCGCGGCGGGGTCGTCGACGTACCGCAGGACGCCCCACATCGCGCGCGCATCGGCGGGGGCTGCGGGGTCCGCCCTGCACGCGTCGAGCCCCTCACGGAGCGCGGGGCCGTCCACGCCGGTGCCGATCAGCACCAGTTCGGTGCCCGCGGGCCCGGGCCCGGCGCGCTCCACGGGCGCGAACCGCAGGAAGCCGCCCACCGCGTGCACCGCGTACCGCCGCCCCGGGTCGGCGTCGCCGAAGTCGACGAAGCCCTTGATCCGGTAGACGCCCGGAGGACGCCGGTCAAGGAACTCCAGCAGCCGGCGGGGGTCCACAGGCTCCCCGGTGCTGAACTCCACGCTCTGGTAGGCCGCGTGGAGGTGACCGGCATGGTCCCCCGCGGACTCGTCGCCGGCGCGCAGCAGCGCGTCGAAGGAGAGCTGTTCGGCCGCCGGCCGCCGCCGCTCCGGCCGGTCGAAGAGCAGGCCGGGGTCGACCCGCCCGTACGCGGCGCGCACCACCGGACCACCGGGGCCGAGCTCCCGCAGGCTCGACTCCAGGGTCTCCAGCGTCCCGGGATCGGCACGGTCGGTCTTGTTGAGCACCACCAGGTCGGCGGCCCGCAGATGGCGGTCCAGCTCCGGATGGCGTTCCCGTGTCGCGGGGTACTCGGCGGCGTCGACGACCTCCACCAGCCCGCCGTACACGATGTGCGGATTGCGGCTGGCGAGGATCATCCGGATCACCGTCTCGGGCTCGGCGAGCCCGCTCGCCTCGACCACGACGACGTCCATCCGCGCGGACGGCCGGGCGAGGACGTCCAGCACGCCGTCCAGGTCCTCGGTGTCTACGGCGCAGCACAGGCAGCCGTCGCCGAGCGACACCATGGAGTCGACCTGCCCGGCGACCGTCATCGCGTCGATCTCGATGCTGCCGAAGTCGTTGACGACCGCGCCGATGCGGGTGCCGCCGCTGCGCCGCAGCAGGTGGTTGAGGAGTGTGGTCTTGCCGGAACCGAGGAAGCCGGCGAGAACGACGACCGGAATCCGGCGGGTGACCACGGGGACCTCCAGCGTGTCGGGACGGGGCGGGCGGGCGGGGCCCGATCGTAGTCGAGCCACTGCGGTCGGTCGCAGCCCGGCCGCGGGGACGCGTCCCGGGGAGTGACCTGGAACAGGTTCGGTTAGGCTCGCCTCTGTGAGAACGTGCGCCACAGCGTCCCGGGTGCTGAGCGAGCCCCTGGCGGCCACGGCCGCCACCGCACGCACCTGGCTGCTGATCGAACAGCCCGGCCCCTGGGGCTCCAAGGCCCTGACGGAGAGCCACCTCGATCCCGCGCTGGGCGCCGCCCTGGACCGGGCGGCCGCCCCGCACGGCGTGCGCGTCGCGCTCATCCGGCGGCCGGGACCGCACGCCGACCGCGGCGAGCCCCACCACCGGCGCATCCACCTCGCCCACACCGCACCCGGCGCATCCTGGGTGCTCACCCGCGAGACGGCCGCCGGGGTGGACCCCGTCACGTCCCTGCCGGACATGGACTTCGCCGCCCTCGGCGCCGGGATCCGCGCCGGCGCGGGCCCCGGCTGGCACGACCACCGGGGCGACCCGCTGGCGCTGGTGTGCACCAACGGCAAGCGGGACCGCTGCTGCGCCCTGCTCGGCCGCCCGCTGGCCGCGGAACTCGCCGCGTCCGCGCACGCCGACGTCTGGGAGATCACGCACATCGGCGGCCACCGCTTCTCCCCCACCCTGCTGGTGCTGCCGTACGGCTACGCCTACGGGCGCGCCGCCGCGCACACCGTCAAGGCGGTGCTGGAGGCCGTGCGCGAGGGGCGTGTGGTGACCGAGGGCTGCCGAGGACGTTCGGTCTGGGACCGGCCCGGCCAGGCGGCCGATCTGGCCGTCCGGGAGACCACCGGCGAGCAGCAGGCGGACGCGCTGGACGTGGTGGACGTGCAGGACGTGGACGAGGCGTCGGAGGGCTCCGGCGGGCAGCGGTGGGCGGCCACCGTGGTGCACCGGGACGGGCGCCGCTGGCAGGTGCACATCGCCGCGGTGGCCGACGACGCCCCGCAGGCGGCGCCCAGTTGCGGCGCCGCGCTGGGGCTGCCGCCGCAGATGCGGGTCGAGGCCGTCGAGGCGCTCGTGCCCGTGACGGCGGCGCCGGCGGGCGCACCGTGGGCCGCGGGCGAGGGAGCGGAGCGCCCGGCTCGGTGACGGCCACGCCGGGCAAGGAGACCGGGACGGACGGCCCGCCCGGGCGGGCCACGACCGGCGGGCCGCCGGGCCGGTCCGGGACGGCCTCGCGGCGGCGGATCGGACCGGTACGGCCGCGTGTCCCGTTCGGGCTGTCGCCGCGCGCGCTGCGGGTCGGCATGCCGCGGCGGGTCTTCTCCCAGGTCCTCGTGATGCAGCTCGCGATCATCACGGGGGTGACGGCCCTGGTCACCGGTCTCTTCCTGGCCCCGCTGAGTGCCGAGTTCGACGACCGCGCCACCCAGCGCGCCCTGGCCATCGCCCGGTCCACCGCCGTGCAACCGGGCCTGCCCGAACAGCTGCGTTCCCCCGGCGGCCCGTCCGCGGACGGGCCGGTGCAGGAACGCGCCGAGCGGGTGCGACGCACCACCGGCGCCAGCTACGTGGTGATCATGGACACCCGCGGCATCCGCTGGTCCCACCCGGAGGTGCGGCGGATCGGACGGTACGTCTCCACCGACCCGGCCCGCGCACTCGCCGGACACGAGGTGCGGCACATCGACGTGGGAACGCTGGGACGGTCTGCGCGGGGCAAGGTGCCGGTGCGGGACGGCGAGGGCCGGATCGTCGGCGCGGTGTCGGTCGGCATCGCCTACGACAGCGTCCGCGAACGGCTGCTCGGCGCCGTCCCCGAACTCCTCGCCTACGCCGGGGGCGCCCTGGGCGTCGGTGTGCTCGCGGCGCTGCTGGTCTCCCGGCGTCTG
The DNA here is from genome assembly GCF_000426325.1 of Streptomyces sp. CNS606. Classification (NCBI taxonomy): domain Bacteria; kingdom Bacillati; phylum Actinomycetota; class Actinomycetes; order Kitasatosporales; family Streptomycetaceae; genus Streptomyces; species Streptomyces sp. CNS606. The sequence goes on along the minus strand of NZ_AUFD01000009.1, from coordinate 86,191 downwards.
CAGCGGCAGACCCACGACCTGGCGTTCTCCGACATCTCCGCCCTGCTCGCCGAGCGCGAAGCCATGCTGCACGGCATCCGTGAGGGCGTGGTGGCGCTCGACGGGGCGGGCCGCATCCGGCTGGTCAACGACGAGGCCCAGCGGCTGCTCGACCTCGCCCCGCGGGATGCGGGACGGGCGCTGCAGGAGGCGCTCGGCGCCGGGCGTACGGCGGACGTGCTCACCGGGCGCGTCACCGGGCGGGACCTGCTCACGGTACGGAGCGGCCGGGTGCTGGTGGCGAACCGGATGCCGACCGACGACGGCGGCGCGGTGGTCACCCTGCGCGACCGGACCGAGCTGGAGCAGCTGGGCCGCGAGCTGGACAGCTCGCGGGTGCTGGTGGACGCCCTGCGCGCGCAGGACCACGAGCACGCCAACCGGCTGCACGTCCTGCTCGGCCTGCTGGAACTGGAGCTGTACGACGAGGCCGCCGCCTACCTGTCCGAGGTGGTCGGCGTGCACCGGGCCACGGCGGAGCAGATCACCGGTCAGGTGCGCGACCCGCAGCTGGCCGCGCTGCTGGTGGGGAAGGCCACCGTGGCGGCCGAACGCGACGTGGCGCTGCGTGTCCGCTCCGGGACGCTGCTCCCGGACCGGCTGGTCGACGCGCGGGAGATGGTCACCGTGGTGGGGAACCTGGTGGACAACGCGCTGGACGCGGCGGCCGGCACCGCCCGCGCGGAGGTCGGCGTGGAGCTGCTCCCGCTCGGCGGCACGGGCGTCCGGCTGCGGGTCACCGACAGCGGGCCCGGGATTCCGCCCGAGCGGCGGGAGCAGGTGTTCGCCGAGGGCTGGTCGACGAAGCCGCCGCCGGCGCACGGCAGGCGAGGGCTCGGCCTGGCGCTGGTGAAGCGACTGGCGGAACGGCACGGCGGCACCGTGCGGGTGAGCGAGGCGCCCGGCGGCGGCGCGGAGTTCACCGTGGTGCTGCCGGACGCGCTGGCGCCCGACCCGGCCGTCGCGGGCCCGGCCGTCGCGGACCGGGCGGGCGCGGCCGCGGGCGGCGCGGACGGTGCCGCCTGAGGCCGGGGGCCTCGGGCGGGCGCGGACACGACGGCCCCGGCGGCTCGCCGCTCAGATGTCGATGCGGGAGCGGTCCAGCGTGGCCGCCGACGTGGTGATGAACTCACGGCGCGGCGCGACCTCGTTGCCCATCAGCAGGCTGAACGCCTCCTCCGCCGCCTCCAGGTCGCTGATGTTGATGCGCCGCAGCGTGCGGTGCCGCGGGTCCATGGTGGTCTCGGCGAGCTGGTCGGCGTCCATCTCTCCGAGGCCCTTGTACCGCTGGATGCTGTCCTTGTAGCGGACGTTGCGGCGCTCGAGGTCGAGCAGGGTCTGCCTCAGCTCGTTGTCGGAGTAGGTGTAGAGGTACTTGTCCTGCCCCTTCCTGGGGTTGATCAGCTCGATGCGGTGCAGCGGCGGCACGGCCGAGAAGACCCGTCCGTCCTCCACCATGGGCCGCATGTAGCGCTGGAAGAGGGTCAGCAGCAGACAGCGGATGTGCGCGCCGTCGACGTCCGCGTCGGCGAGGAAGATCACCTTGCCGTAGCGGGCCTGGTCGATGTCGAAGGTCCGGCCGGACCCGGCTCCTATGACCTGGATGATCGCCCCGCACTCGGCGTTCTTGAGCATGTCGGAGACGGACGACTTCTGCACGTTGAGGATCTTGCCGCGGATGGGCAGCAGGGCCTGGAACTCGGAGTTCCGCGCGAGCTTGGCGGTGCCCAGCGCCGAGTCGCCCTCGACGATGAACAGTTCGGAGCGGTCGACGTCGTCGCTGCGGCAGTCGGCCAGCTTGGCCGGCAGCGCGGACGACTCCAGCGCCGTCTTCCGGCGCTGCGCCTCCTTGTGCTGCCGGGCGGCGATCCGGGTGCGGGCCGCCGCGACGACCTTCTCCAGCACCGACCGGGCCTGCTGCTTGGCGTCCCGCTTGTGCGACGTCAGGAAGGCCTTGAGCTCCTTCGCCACCACCTGCGCGACGATCCGGGAGGCCGCCGAGGTGCCCAGCACCTCCTTGGTCTGCCCCTCGAACTGCGGCTCCGCGAGCCGGACGGTCACCACGGCGGTGAGGCCCTCCATGGCGTCGTCCTTGACGACGTCGTCCTCCGCCACGCGCAGCAGCTTGGCCGACCGCAGCGCCTCGTTGACGGTGCGGGCGATCGAGCGCTCGAAGCCGGTGACGTGGGTGCCGCCCTTGGGGGTGGCGATGATGTTGACGAAGGACTTGACGGTGGTGTCGTAACCGGTGCCCCAGCGCAGGGCAATGTCGACGGCGAGTTCCCGCTGCACCTCGGTGGGGATCATGTGGCCCCGGTCGTCGAGGACGGGGACCGTCTCCTTGAACGTGCCCTGGCCCTGCAGCCGCAGCACGTCGCACACCGCGCGGTCCTGCGCGAGGTACTCGCAGAACTCGCTGATGCCGCCGTCGTAGCGGAAGACCTCCTCCGTGGCCTCCGCGCCGTCCAGGCCGCGCTCGTCGCGCACCACGAGCGTGAGGCCCGGCACCAGGAAGGCGGTCTGGCGGGCGCGCGCGTACAGCGTCTCCAGCGAGAGCCGGGCGTCCTTGAGGAAGATCTGCCGGTCGGCCCAGTACCGCACGCGGGTGCCCGTACGGGTCTTGGGGATCTTCTTGTTCTTCAGCAGCCCGGTGGCGGGGTCGAACGGCGCGTCCGGGCCGGACTCGGTGAAGATGCCGGGAACGCCGCGGCGGAAGCTGATCGCGTGGGTGCGGCTGCCGCGGTCCACCTCGACGTCGAGCCGGGAGGAGAGCGCGTTCACCACGGAGGCGCCGACGCCGTGCAGACCCCCGGAGGCGGCGTACGAGCCGCCGCCGAACTTGCCGCCGGCGTGCAGCTTGGTCATGACGACCTCGACGCCGGAGAGCCCCGTCTTCGGCTCGACGTCGACGGGGATGCCGCGGCCGTTGTCCCGGACCTCCACGGAGCCGTCGTCGTGGAGCACGATGTCGATGTGGTCGCAGTGGCCGCCGAGCGCCTCGTCGACGGAGTTGTCGATGATCTCCCAGAGGCAGTGCATCAGGCCGCGGCTGTCGGTCGACCCGATGTACATGCCAGGGCGCTTGCGGACCGCCTCGAGCCCCTCCAGGACGAGCAGGTGCCGCGCGGTGTAGTTGGACCCGCCGTCCCGGTCCGCTCCGGACAGCAGGGCGGTGGAAGACGACACTGAGGTCTCGGCGGTCACGCGGTTCGCTCCTCGCTGAATTCTGCTCGTGTGGCGGTGGTGCCGGATGAGAGGGTACCGAGGCCCAGTTGAGCCGTTGTGCAGGGCGCCCATGCTAGCGCAGCGTCGCATGCACGTTCGATAACTCGGACGGGTGACGCGTACATCACGTTCACATCCAGGCATGAACCGTTTAGGCTCCGGGCACGTCCTCTGACACGAACCGTTGAACCGGATCGTGACCACGACCGACACCGACCCCACACCTTCGACACCCTTCATCACGAACCGAGCACCACCGGCAACCGACGCACCACGGCTCATTCGCCGCCAACCGGCAGCATTCCGGCCGTCACGGAGGGAGAAATCCTCCTGGGAAAGTCCGGAGCGGGAACGTTTTCGGGCTGGTTGGATGTTGACCCTGGTACGACAGCTCGTCGAGCTAGAGAAGAGGCGACGTGACTACTGTTCTGACCCCCGCGACCCCGCTGACGGCAGCCGACCGCTGCGACCGCTGCAACGCGCAGGCCTACCTGCGCGTCGTGCTTCTCAGTGGCGGAGAGCTGCTGTTCTGCGCGCACCACGGCCGCAAGTTCGAGCCGGAACTGAAGAAGATCGCCGCGGAGATACAGGACGAGACGGAGAAGCTCACCGCGACTCCGGCCACCGCAGGCGACGACGAGCGCTGACGTCCCGCCTCAGGCGCGGGACACGCCGGACCCCGGCGTACCACAGCGTCGGACGAGCTCGGACCGGCCACAGGGCCGGACACCACGGGCGGCTTCCCGGTAGGACCGGGAAGCCGCCCGTCGGTCGTGTGCGGGCCCTCGCAGAAGGTTCCGCGGCCTCCGCAGGGGGGGGTTCTGCGCCGGCCCTGCCGGTCAGGAGGGATCCTCCGGGGCCGGGGCGGGGGCGGGGAGCAGGGGGAGCATCGCGGAGATCCGGGTGTAGACGCCGGGAAGGCCCCGCTCGCCGCAGCCGGTGCCCCAGGAGACCAGCCCCACCAGCCGACCGTCGGCCACCAGGGGCCCTCCGCTGTCGCCCTGACAGGCGTCCGGACCACCGGCGGGCAGTCCCGCACACAGCATGGAACCGGCCCGGTAGGTGCCCGACACGCTGCCCGGATAGGCCTCGGCGCAGGCGCCGTCGGGCAGGAGGCGCACCCGGGCCGCGTGCAGCGTGTCCGCGAAGCTGCCGTCCCCGCGCATGTCGCCCCAGCCGTACACGGTGGCCTCGCTGCCCGGCCGGTAGGCCTCGTCCCCCGCTGCGGCCGGCTCGATCGGGCGCGCGCCCGAGAGCGGTTCGGCCAGGGTCAGCATCGCCACGTCGCCGGCGTTGGTGCGCAGGTCGTGCCCGGGATTCACCCAGACGTCCGACACCGGCGTCTCCCGTCCCGCCCCGCCCGTGAGGTCGTCCCGCCCCGATATCACCCGCAGGTCCGTGACCTGCCGCCGGTCCACCCCCAGCACCTCGGTGCTCAGGCAGTGCGCGGCGGTCAGCACCGTACGCGGGCCCACCAGCGCGCCTCCGCAGAACTGGCCGGAGCGGGTGTCCCCGAAGCGCTCCCGGCTGGCCAGGGCGACCGTCCAGGAGTGCGCGGCCACGCTCACGTCCCGGCCGCCCACGACGTCCCCGTCCCGGACCGCGGCGGGATTCTTCGCGTCCGCCGTCTCCCCGGCGACCGTGTCGGTGACCGCAGGGGCGGCGGACGTGCCGTCACGCGGGTTCTCGGCCTCCCGGAGCTGCGCGGGGACGGCGGGCGCGGTGCAGGCCAGCAGCAGGAGCGGGCATATGAGCGGGCGGAGCAGGCGGTCTCGCACGCGGCCTCCCCAGGTCGGTGGCGTCGTGACCACCCAGAGTCGACCCCGGGAACACCCTCCGCATCCGGAGCAACGGGCACGGCCCCGAGACCCCGTTCGGGGGAACACCGGCCCGTCGGTCACCGAAGGCCCGCCGTGCGGCCGTCCGTCGGTCCGGGTAGGCGCGCCGCACGACCTGCTGAAACGCCGGCTGCGCGCCGTTGTGACCCGGTCAGGGCCCCGGCCGGGTGTGAGCGCCGTACTCGCCACGTCCTGCGCTGCTCCGGCCTGACCGTGGCGGCCGGCGCAGGTCCCTCGCCGCCGCCGCCTTCGGCCCGCTCCCGCCGGTCCACGGGGTTGCGGCGAACCCCCAGGGCCGTGACGGCGCTCGCCGCTCGCTGCCGGGGAACCCCGCCTCGGCCATTCGGGTGCCTGAAGGGCGGGCCGATCAAGGCTTCGCCGGCCGTCTGGTCGCGTAACCCGCTCAGGTCCTCGGGTGCGGCGGGGGGATCGTCCGAAAGGCCCCTGCCCGGCGGTGCTCTCAGGTCCAGCCGCCGGGAAGCCGTGGGAGATGCTGCTACCGCCCGCCCGGGAGGGCTCCGGTGCCGGTCCCGGTCGTAGCGTCGAAGGGTGAGTTGACGGGGAGTTGGGAGGAGGAGACATGCACATCGGGGAATAGGCGCAGCGGACCGGAGTGAGTCGCCGCTCGATCCGGTACTACGAGCAGCATGGGCTGCTGGAGGCGCGGCGGTCCGGTAACGGGTGGCGGGAGTACGACGAACACGCGGTGCTGCGGGTGGCCAACATCCGCGAGCTGCTGCGGGCCGGACTGACCATGGAGGACATCGGCCATGTCGTGCCGTGCCTGGAGATGAAGACCGAGGAGTTCCTGGCCTGCGAGGGCGGCCCGGACGGCGCGCTGCCGATGTACGAGCGACGCCTGGCCGCGGTGGAGGCCAAGGCGGCGGAGCTGGAGCAGCACCGGGCGGCGCTCTTGGAGCGGATCGCCCGGATGCGGTCCGGCGCCGCGAGCACGAAGGACTTCGCGGAGTTGCTGCGCTCCACGACTTGAACCTCACACCGGTGTCACTGCCTACCGTCCCACCAGGCACGGAGGAGGTAGGGACGGTGATGGCCACCGGGCCTGCTGGTCTTCGCGGTGGCCAACGTCGCGGCGGCACTGGCGCCGGGCTACTGGTGGCTGATGGCCGCCCGCGTCGTGGCCGCCTTGTGCGCGGCGGTGGTGGCCTCCGCGGCGTTCGCGACCGCAGGCCTGGGCGCGCCTGAGGGCGAGCAGGGGCGGTACTTGGGGCTGGTGACCGCCGGGATGACGGCGGCGCTGTTCTCGGGCGTCCCCCTGGGGCCTGGCTGGGCGGGACGTTCGGCCGGCGGGCCACGTACTGGCTGATCGCCGCAGTCGGCGCGGTGGCCTCCCTCGGGGTGTGGGTCACCACACCCCGGCTGCCCGGCTCGCCTCCCGTCCCGCTGCGGCAACGGCTGGCGCCCCTGCGCGAGCGGAGCGTGCTGCGGCTGGTGACGGTCACCTTCCTGGCCGCGAGCGGCGGTCTGATGTTCTACACCTACCTGGGCTCCTACGCCGCGCACGTCACCGGGACCTCGCAGGGCCTTCTGCCGCTGCTCCTGCTGCTGGTCGGCCTGTCCGGTCTGGTGGGCGCGGTGAGCTGGGGCCGGGCGGCGGACGTATGGGGCCCGCAGCGAAGCCTGCGCGGGGTGCTCGCCGGGCACGCCCTCGCGCTGGCCGGGGCAACAGCCTTGCTCTTCAACGGCCTGGGGAACCGATACGTCCTGGCTGCCGCGGTGGTGTGCTGGGCCTTCTTCGCCTGGGGGCTGGCCCCGCCGGTGCAGGGCAGCGTCCTGGCCGCCACCGGCCCGACGTCCGGCATGACCGCGCTGTCGTTGAACATCGCCGGGCTCTACCTGGGCACAGGCGCGGCCGGCGCCGTGGGCGGCACCGTCATCGGCGCACTCGGCGCGTCGTACGTGCCGCCGGCTGCCGCCGTGTTGATGACCCTCGCGCTCCTCCTCGCGCCCGGACCGCGTCCCTGCCGCGCGACAGCGAAGTCCGGCGGGCCGACCTCACCGGCCCCGGCGGCTCCCTCCGGCGGCCACCTCGCCTGCGAGACCTCGCCAGGAAGTGAACCGCTCTGTCAGGCCTCGCCGAAGGTCCGCCGGTAAGCGCCGGGCGTCGTACCGAAATGCGCCCGGAAACGGCGACGCAGGTTGACCGCCGAGGCGAGTCCGACCCGGGTGGCGATGGCTTCCACCGGAAGGTCGGTCCGTTCCAGGAGTATCCGGGCTGCGTCGAGGCGCCGTCCGAGCAGCCACTGCCCCGGGCTGGTACCGAGCTGTTCGGTGAACCGCCGCGCGAGGGTCCGGCTGGACAGTCCGGCGCGTTCGGCGAGGCGATCGAGGGTCAGCCCGGCGTCGAGGTGGGAGGTGGCCCACTCCAGCAGCGGCGCCAACGACGCGTCGGTCCGAGCCGGTTCGGGCCGTGCGGCGTACTGGAGTTGGCTGCCCTCCCGGTGCGGCGGCAGGACCATGCGCCGGGCGACCTGCGCGGCGTACGCCGCGCCCTGGTCGCAACGCACCAGATGCAGGCACAGGTCGATTCCCGCGCCGGTGCCGGCGCTGGTCGCCACGTCGCCGTGGTCCACGAAGAGCACGTCCGGGTCCACCTGCACCTGGGGGAAGGCGGCGGCGAAGCGGGCGGCGCTACGCCAGTGGGTGGTGGCCCGTCGGCCGTCGAGCAGACCGGCCTGAGCGAGGATGAACGCCCCCGTGCAGATGGCGACGATCCTCGCCCCGCGCCGGTGGGCGCCCCGCAGCGCATCGGTGACGGCAGGCGGCACGGGTGCGTCCGGCTGCTGCCGCCCCGGGACGACCACGGTGTCCGCTGCGCCCAGGGCGCTCAGCCCCGCCTCGACGAGCATCGCGTAGCCGGCGGTGGTCGGTACGGGTCCAGGACGCTCGGCACAGACCTGGAAGCCGTAGCGGGGCGCGGCGTCCTCGGGGACGGTACCGAAGACCTCGGAGGCACAGGCCAGTTCGAAGGGCGACTGCGGCGGGGTGAGCAGGGCCACCACCCGGTGAAGGGTCATGGCAGGAATGTACCTGAAGATGTCATTCTGGACTCTCGGGCGGGAGGCCGGCCCCGGTGACAGTGGACCCATGAGCCAGATCACCGAAACGACAGTGCTGCGGACCGGGATCCAGGTCGACGGAGAGACGGCCAGCTACCTGACCGTGGAACAGGACGGCCCGGCCGTTCTGCTGCTGCACGGCACGTACTGGAGCCGTGTCTGGCTCCCGATACTGGCCCGCCTCGCTGAGGCGGGGCTGCGACCCGTCGCGGTCGACCTCCCCGGGCTGGGACGCTCGGGAGGCGAACTCACTCTGGAAACCGGCACGGTCCCAGCCCTCGCGGACTGGGTGGCGCGCTTCGCCTCCGCGCTGAGACTCTCCGGGCCGATCGCCGTAGCAGGTCACGACATCGGCGGCGCCATCGCCCAGCACCTCCTCGCCCACGACCGGCTGGACGTGTCCCGGCTGGCGCTGGTCAACTCCGTCACCTACGACTCCTGGCCCGTGCCCGGGGTGGCCCGATTCCGGGACCCGCAGGTCATCGCCGCGACCACAGCCGAGGAGATGCTCGCCGCTCGCCGGCAAGCCGTGAGGGCGGCACTGGCCGGTGCCGCCACCGAGCGGCGGATCGCCGACTATCTGGATCCGTGGACCGACGCGCGGGTTCGCCGCTCCTGGATGGCCATGGCGGGCGCGGCCGACAACCGCTACACCCGCGATGCCGTTCCGGTGCTGCGGCGGAACGCGACGCCCAAGTTGCTGATCTGGGGCGAGGACGACCGCTTTCAGAGGGTGGAGTACGCCGAGCGGTTCGCCTCGGAGATCCCGCACACCACACTCGTGCGTGTCCCGGATGCCGGGCACATCCCCACCGAGAACGCGCCCGACCGGATCGCGCGCGCACTCACCTGCTTCTTCGCAGAGAGACCGAGCGGCAGCGCGTGAGCGGGCCTCGTCGTCTCGGCCGCCACAGCAGAAAGCGCCTCCGAAGCCGCATCAGTGCACGTCGTCGGAGGCGCTTCTCGCTGCGAGGATCAGTCCAGGTAGTCCCGCAGGACCTGCGAACGGGAGGGGTGCCGCAGCTTGGACATCGTCTTGGACTCGATCTGGCGGATGCGCTCGCGGGTGACCCCGTAGACCTTGCCGATCTCGTCCAGCGTCTTGGGCTGGCCGTCGGTGAGGCCGAAGCGCATCGAGACGACACCGGCCTCGCGCTCGCTGAGGGTGTCCAGGACGGAGTGAAGCTGTTCCTGCAGAAGGGTGAAGCTGACCGCGTCCGCGGGGACGACGGCCTCGGAGTCCTCGATGAGGTCACCGAACTCGCTGTCGCCGTCCTCACCGAGCGGGGTGTGGAGCGAGATCGGCTCGCGCCCGTACTTCTGGACCTCGACGACCTTCTCCGGGGTCATGTCGAGTTCCTTGGCCAGCTCCTCCGGGGTGGGCTCTCGGCCCAGGTCCTGGAGCATCTGCCGCTGCACGCGGGCCAGCTTGTTGATGACCTCGACCATGTGCACCGGGATGCGGATGGTGCGGGCCTGATCGGCCATCGCGCGGGTGATGGCCTGACGGATCCACCACGTCGCGTAGGTCGAGAACTTGTAGCCCTTGGTGTAGTCGAACTTCTCGACGGCGCGGATCAGACCGAGGTTGCCCTCCTGGATCAGGTCCAGGAAGAGCATGCCGCGGCCCGTGTAGCGCTTGGCGAGCGAGACGACGAGACGGAGGTTGGCCTCCAGCAGGTGATTCTTCGCCCGGCGGCCGTCCTCGGCGATGATCTCCAGCTCGCGCTTGAGCTTCGGGGCGATCTTCTCCTCGGACGCCAGCTTGTCCTCGCCGAAGAGACCCGCCTCGATGCGCTTGGCGAGCTCGACCTCCTGCTCGGCGTTGAGCAGCGGCACCTTGCCGATCTGCTTCAGGTAGTCCTTGACCGGGTCGGCGGTGGCGCCGGCCGCGGCGACCTGCTGCGCGGGTGCGTCGTCCTCGTCCTCGTCGGAGAGGACGAAGCCCTCGTTCTCGTTCTTGGTCTCGACGGCGGGCCCGTCCTGCGGAGCGCTCTTGACGGGCTTCGCACCGGGCTCCTCCGCCTCGGCGTCCGGCGCCTCGAGCAGTTCGTCGACGACCGACTTCTTCGCCGCGCCCTTCTTGGCGGCCGCCTTCTTGGCAGGAGCCTTCTTTGCGGCCGTCTTCTTCGCGGCGGTCTTCTTCGCCGCCGCCTTCTTCGCAGGAGGCGCCTCGACGGCGTCGTCTGCGGCGGCGGTCTCCGGCGGGGCGGGGGCCTCGGCGGCGGTCTTCTTCGCTGCGGCCTTCGTGGCCTTCTTCGGAGCGGCGGTCTTGGCGCGGACCGACGTGGTGGCGGTCTTCTTGGCCGGGGCCTTCGCCGCCACGCTCTTACGGGTGCGCTTGGGCGCCTCGGCGGCACTCACCATGAGCGTCACACCCTCCTCGTCCAGAATCTGGTTGAGGCTTCGCAGGACGTTCTTCCACTGGGTCGGCGGGATCTGGTCAGCCTCGAAGGCCCGACGGACGTCATCGCCGGCGATCTGCCCCTCGGCCTTTCCCCGCTCGATGAGCGCCAACACGGACTCGGACTCGGCGATCTCCGCGGGGAGCGTACGGGATGTGCTGGCCGACACGAACAACCTCTCGGAACGATGGAAACGGCGGACCGCCGGCGGGATGCACCGACGGCGCGGGCAGAGCCGGGAAGGGAGAGCGCGGAGGCGCGGATCAGCTCCCTCTTCGGCTGCCACCTCTTGAGTCATCGCACGACGGCGGGAAGCGTTACGCACGCCGTGCGTGGCCCGAGTCACACCGTGTACCCGGCCCAAGCGACGGGAACCGGGCGAACCGGGCCGGGCGCGGGCCGCCGGCTCCGGGCGCGCGCACGGTCCGGCTCCCGGCACCGCCGTCACGTGCGGCAGCGCCGCCGGGGAGCCCGGCGGCGCTGCCGCACAGCGGGACGGACCGCTCGCCGTCTCAGTGCTCGCGGGGCGCGGGCACGACGTGGTCGGCGCCCGGGGCCTGCTGGGCGACCGCGGCGTCCGCCTGACCGCAGAAGAGGCCGCGCATCCCGGACTCGGCCGCGCCCTCGTCCCCTGCCGCCAGCGCGTCGGCGATCTGCCGGTGCTGGGCCACGGCCGCCTCGCTCGGGCGAACGCAGCCGGTGGAGGGGCCGCCGGAGACCTGGAGCGCGGAGGACACGATGCCGGCCAGGTGCTCCAGCATGCGGTTCCCCGCGGACTGCAGGAGCAGGCCGTGGAACTCGGCGTCGGCGCGGGAGAAGGTGAGCGAGTCGCCCTGGGCCAGGGCCTGACCCATGATCCCGACCATGTCGGCGACGCGCTGCTGCACCTCGTCGCGGTTGCGGGCGGCGGCGAGGCGGGCGGCCAGCGGCTCGATCGAGGCGCGGAGTTCGCACAGTTCGCGGCGCTGGTCCTCCCGCTGCGGGCCGAACGCCCGCCATTCGATGATGTCCGGGTCGAGCAGATTCCAGTCGCTGACCGGACGGACCCGGGTGCCGACGTTCGGACGGGCGCTGACGAGGCCCTTCGCCTCCAGGACCCGGAGCGACTCGCGGACGACGGTGCGGGAGACCTCGAACCGCTGGCCGATCTCCTCCGGGACCAGCGGACGGTCGGCGCCCAGGTCACCGGAGACGATCATCTGGCCGAGTTGCTGTACGAGCTGGCCGTGCAGCCCGCGGCCGCGGTTGCCGGACGACCGGCGGCCCAGGCGGCCCATGTCAGCCTCGGCCCCCTCCCAGGCGGGGGCGTTGGTGGTGCGCGCCGCTCCGGAGGATTCGGCGTAGGCGTAGCGGTCCAGCTCTCCCGGGCCGGCGAGGCCGGAGCCGGCGGAGCGGGCGGAGCGGGCGGAGGTCATCGAGGTGTGCGCAAGGGTAGTCACGAACCCTTTGTCGGCCTGGTCACAGGCCGCCTTGAGGGCTTTGGTGAAAAGCACACGAAAGGGTGATCGCTGACTTCCGCACAATTGACGCCTTATCGGAAAGAAAGAGGCTTACCAGTGTCGCGTTCGATCGCCTGACCGGGAAGAGCGGTCCCCCCGACAGCCCTCGCGGCGGGTCACGACGTCCGACCGCGGAGGCCGAGCAGCAGGTAGGCGGCGAACAGCACGGTCAGCGACATCGCGAGGGCCTGGCCGACCGGTTGGGAGACCAGCCTGACCGCGACCGGAACCCAGCCGTCGACTCCGGAGGGCCACGGAGACAGCAGCGCGCTCTCCAGCCGCCCGGCCAGGCCGTCGAGCACCGGGCCGTCACCGCCGGGGAACATGCGCTTCGCCATCGGCACCACCAGCAGGGGCACGGCCAGCACCGCGGCCAGCCCGACGGCGGTGGACCGGGCGGCTCCGGCCGCCAGCAGACCCGCCCAGCCGCAGCCGACGGCGAGCACCACGGACCAGGCGCCGGCGGCGAGCAGTCCACGCAGCCCGTCGGACGGGACGAGCACCTCGCCGCCGAACAGGAGCAGCAGCGCCGCGCCGTTCACGGCGAGGACGGCGAGACACAGCACGAGCGAACCGGCCGCGGTCACGGCGACCTTGGCGAGCAGCAGTCCGAGCCGGCGCGGCACGGACGCTCCGGCAGGGACCAGCGAGGGGTAGCGGCACTCCTGGCCGTAGGCGAGCGCTCCGAGCAGGCCCGCGCCGGCCGCGGCGGGCGGCAGCGGGAACAGGAAGGTCGCGGGCCAGCCGGCGAGAAGGCGCAGCAGCGCCTCGTCGGTGTCGGGGTCGGGACCGGCCAGCGCGAGGCCGAGGCCGGCGGTCAGTGCGACGGCCAGCACACAGCCGAGCACGTACCAGGGGGTGCGGACGCTCAGCATGCGGCGCACCTCGTAGCGCAGGGGTGAAGCCGGGCCGGGAGGGGCGATGCTGTGCAGTCGGGGGGCGTCGCTCCGCCGGGGCGCGGCCGCGCGCTGCCGCGGTGGAGCGAGGGCCGCACGTTCCGCGGCGACCAGGGCCGTGGGCGATCCGGTCACGGCCCGTTCCGCGCGTGCCGTCACCACGGAGGCGCCGTCGTCGCCGCTCTCCTCGGCGAGGCGGTGCACGAGGATGCCGTGACGGTAGGCGGTCTCGCCGACCGAGGCGCAGTCGCTGTTGTAGACGCAGAGGCGGGTGCCGGACTCGGCCACCACCTCCATCTCGTCGCGTTCGCGCCCGTCGGCGCCGGTACGCGGGACGCTCCGGGCCTGCTGGACGAGCAGATCGGCGAGGCGTCCGGCGTGCGGCGTGGACACGGCGACCCTGGGGCGGAGCCGCGTACGGGCGAAGTCCTCGGCCTCCTGGTCGGCGAGCAGCCGTCCCTCCTCGAGGCTGACGACCCGGTCGGCGACGCGGACCGCCTCCCCGGGGTCGCGGAGGGTGACGAGCACGGCGCCGCCCTGGGCCGCGTATCCGCGCAGCAGCCCGTAGAGCCAGCCGGCTTCGCGAGGGGACAGCCCTTGCGCCGGCTCGTCGAGTACCAGGGTGTGGGGGTCGCCCAGCATCGCGGCGGCCATGCCCAGGCGACGGTCCATGCCCAGGGAGAAGGCACCGACCCGCTCCTCGGCGAGGACCCCGAGCCCGACGATCTCGAGCATCTCGTCGGCCCGCTCCGCGGGGACGCCCGCCGCGGCGGCGAGCATCCGCAGGTGGTTGCGGGCGGTGCGCCCCGGGTGGCCCGGCACGTCTCCCAGCAGGACACCCACCTCCTGCCCCGGATGCTCCAGCCGGTGGAGGGGCCGCCCGTCGAACAGCGCCACGCCACGGCCCGGCTCGAGCTGGAGGAGGAGCCGCAGCGCCGTCGACTTGCCCGCGCCACAGGGGCCCAGAAGAGCCGTCACCCGGCCGGCAGGCGCCTCGAAGGTCACGTCGTCGACCGCCGGGCGCCGGCCGCGGCGGGGAACGCTGGTCAGTCCGATCGCCTGAATCATCGCTGCTCCCGCAGGGCACATGGGGGACGCACCCCTGCAAGATAGCGATGAAATGCCCGTTTTGCCGGGAATGACGCGACCGGTGTGGCTCAGACGTCCGGTCGCAGCATCGGCGGGTTGAGGAGCGTGGCGCCGCCGGCCCGGAAGAGCTGTGCAGGGCGGCCCCCCTGCCTCGAGGTCGTGCCGCCGGTGGGCACCAGGAAACCCGGTGTGCCGGTGACCTTGCGGTGGAAGTTCCTCGGGTCGAGCACCACCCCCCAGACCGCCTCGTACACGCGGCGCAGCTCGCCCACGGTGAACTCCGGCGGGCAGAAGGCGGTGGCGAGAGAGCTGTACTCGATCTTGGACCTGGCCCGCTCCACACCGTCCGCGAGAATGCGCCCGTGGTCGAACGCCAGCGGTTCGGGCGGGTCCTCCTCCGTACCGGAGAGCTGGAGAAGGCTCTCGACGGGAGCCCAGCGGACGCTGTCGGCATCGCCGCCCGGTGTCGGCGACGGAAGGTCGGGGGCGAGGACCAGGTGCGCCACGCTGACCACCCGCATACGCGGGTCGCGGTCGGGGTCGCCGTAGGTGGCGAGCTGTTCCAGATGGGCCTCGGCCGTGTGGTCGCCGGGGTCCTGGGCCCGCAGCCCCGTCTCCTCGTTGAGCTCGCGGGCCGCCGCGCCGGCCAGGTCCTCGTCCGCCCGGACGAACCCGCCCGGCAACGCCCACCGCCCCTGGAAGGGCGGCTCGCCACGCCGTACCGCCAGTGCGCAGAGCGCGTGCCTGCGGACGGTGAGCACGACCAGGTCGACGGTGACGGCGAACGGCGGGAAGGCCGACGGGTCATAGGGCATGGCATGATCATAGTCGTCTCCCTGACGATAAAAAGGGCGCTTGCCGACCTCATCGGTGACCGGCGCTCCGCTCCGCGCGGGCCCTGCTCCCGGCACGGACCTTCCGGTCGGCACGAGCTCTCCGGCCCCCGCGCCTCGCCGGTCCTCCCTTCCGCCCGCGATGGCTCCGGCGTCGCCGCGCGGCCCGCTCCTCACGCATGCAGCGCCGCAACGGCTCGGGATCGAGGCCCTCGTTGCAGGCACGGTGCAGCAACTGGGCGAAGACGTAGTCGGGATCGGTCTCCAGCGCCCGCACGAACGCCACGCGGGCGGCCGGCTGGTCCCCCGTCGACCAGGCGACCCAACCGGCCAGGGTGAGCGGCGCCGGGGCGTGCTCGACGTACGGGCCGGTGCAGCGCCGGGCCAGCGCACGCCACAGGCGCAGCGCGGGCTGGGCGTCCCTGCCCTCCATCCACTCCGCGGCCTGGTCCCGCGTGCCCCGGTCCTGGAGCCCCAGAATGAGAGTGGCGGCCTCCTCCGGCCTGAGGAGCGCGTCGTCGGCGGCGTCCTGTACCGCGGCCACCGTGTCGGGCCCGGGCACGGCGGCACGGAAGCGCGCGATCAGCCGCCGCGCCAGCACGACCGTCCGCGCCCGGACGGCCGTGGCGCCCTCGGCGGCGAACATGCGGGGCACGAGTTCGGCCGCCGCCGTGTCCAGCGCGCGTTCCTGTGCCTCGGCGAGGACCGGTCCGAGCGGTGCGATCCGCGCCTCCATGTCCTTCAGCGAGCCGCGCACCCGGATTCCGGCATACACGGCCGCGGCGGCCATGGCCGAGGTCCCCGGCCTCTCCAGCGAGGCCCCCTCCGGCGGGCAGCACGCCGGATCGGGGCAGCAGTAGGAGAAATAGCGGCCGCCGGAGAGACAGAGCGCCTCGTATACGGGCATCTCCCGTTCGCCGCACGCCCGGCGCAGCGCCTGCGCCAGCGGGCGGAGCCGCTCGGCGACCGTGCGGGCCGTCTCCCCCTCCGCCGGATCCCGGCAGAGGTAGACCACGGCCCCCTCCGGCCGTGCGCCGCGCACCTGCGAGCCGTCCGACAGGCAGCGGGCGAGGTGACGGGCGACCTCCTCCCACTCCCCCGCTTCTGCCGGGATGCCGAGCCGGATACGCCCGCCGAAACGGCTCTCCTCCCCGTGTACGGCGACGAGCACCACCGAGTCGTCGGGATGGAAACCGAGGAGGTAGGGCAGGGCGTCGGCGAGTTCGGCGGGCCCGCGCAGCGAGACCTGCGTGACCGGGTCGGTGGGCGGGCTGTCGGGTGCGGATCCCCCGCTGTGCTGTGTCATGACGCGACTGTGCCCTGCCTGCGCCGATCTCCGCCCGGTTTCGTCCACAGGCACGGTCTGCTCATGTGATCACCGGACCGACGCTGAGTTTTCCCCAGGGCGCGTTCGCTTCTGTCGGTGCGATGGGCTTGCATGGAGCGCATGACCGACACGGATCTGCGTACCGCTGCGGACGACGTCCTGGCCCGCCTCGTGGGCGACGAGAGCGGCACCGCCCGCCTGCGAGACGACCAGTGGCGGGCCATCGAGGCACTGGTGGCGCACCGCCGCCGCGCCCTGGTCGTACAGCGCACCGGATGGGGCAAGTCGGCGGTGTACTTCGTCGCCACGGCGCTGCTCCGGCACCGCGGCGAGGGCGCCACGGTGATCGTGTCGCCGCTGCTCGCGCTCATGCGCAACCAGGTCGCCGCCGCCGAGCGGGCGGGGATCCGGGCCCGCACCATCAACTCCGCGAACACCGAGGAGTGGGATGCCGTCCAGCAGGAGGTGGCCGACGGCGAGGTCGACGTGCTGCTGGTGAGCCCGGAACGGCTGAACAACCCCGACTTCCGCGACGAGGTGCTGCCCCGGCTGGCCGCGACCACCGGCCTGCTGGTGGTGGACGAGGCACACTGCATCTCCGACTGGGGCCACGACTTCCGCCCGGACTACCGCCGGCTGCGCAGTCTGCTGGCCGACCTCCCGCCCGGCGTCCCCGTTCTGGCGACGACCGCGACGGCCAACGCCCGGGTGACGGCGGACGTCGCCGACCAGCTCGGCACCGGCGGCACCGAGCAGGATCCGGAGGGCGGAGCGGCGCTGGTGCTGCGCGGTCCGCTGGACCGGGAGAGTCTGAGCCTGTCGGTGCTGCACCTGCCCGACGCGGCGCACCGGCTGGCGTGGCTCGCGGAGCAGTTGGACGAGCTGCCGGGGTCGGGCATCGTCTACACACTGACCGTCGCGGCCGCCGAGGAGGTCAGCGCCCACCTGCGGCAGAGCGGCCATACGGTCGCCTCCTACACCGGACGCACCGAGAACGCCGACCGGGAGGCTGCCGAAAGGGACCTCCTGGAGAACAGGGTGAAGGCGCTGGTCGCCACCTCGGCGCTGGGGATGGGCTTCGACAAGCCGGACCTCGGCTTCGTGGTGCACCTCGGCTCCCCCGCTTCCCCGATCGCCTACTACCAGCAGGTGGGGCGGGCGGGCCGCGGAGTCCGGCACGCCGAGGTGCTGCTGCTGCCCGGGCGGGAGGACGAGGCGATCTGGCGGTACTTCGCCTCCCTCGCCTTCCCTCCCGAGGAACAGGTGCGCAGGACCTTGGAGGTGCTGGCGGAAGCGGGGCGTCCGCTGTCGCTTCCGGCTCTCGAACCGCAGGTGGAACTGCGCCGGTCGCGTCTGGAGACCATGCTCAAGGTGCTCGACGTCGACGGTGCGGTGCGCCGGGTCAAGGGCGGCTGGGAGTGGACGGGCGCCCCGTGGACGTACGACGCCGAGCGGTACGCGTGGATCGCGCGGCAGCGCGAGGCCGAGCAGACGGCCATGCGGGCCTACGCCACCACCGGCGACTGCCGGATGGAATTCCTCCGGCGCGCGCTGGACGACGAGGAGGCGGCGCCGTGCGGTCGCTGTGACAACTGCCGCGGCGAGCCCCGGTTCTCGGAGAAGGTGTCCCCGGAGGCGATGGACGCCGCGCGGGCGGCGCTGGGGCGCCCCGGCGTCCGGGTCGAACCGCGCCGGATGTGGCCCACCGGCCTGTCGGCCGTCGGCATGGACCTCAAGGGACGCATCCCCGCGGGTGAACAGGCGGCTCCCGGACGGGCGCTGGGCCGCCTCTCCGACATCGGCTGGGGCAACCGGCTGCGGCCGATGCTCGCTCCGGGTGGTGGAGACGGCCCGGTCCCGAAGGACGTGCTGGATGCGGTGGTGACGGTGCTGGCCGACTGGGCCCGCGGCCAGGACGGCTGGGCTTCCGGGAACGAAGGGTCGCCCGCTCGTCCGGCCGGAGTGGTGACCATGGCCTCGCGGGGGAGGCCGGCTCTGGTGGCGTCGCTGGGCCGGCGCATCGCGGAGATCGGCCGGATGCCGTTGCTGGGAGCCGTGGAGTACACGGAGGGCTCCGCCGAGCACGGCCGGGTGCCGCGGAGCAACAGCGCGCAGCGGCTCCGGGCGCTGGACGGAGCGCTGCACCTCCCCCCGGAAGTGGCGGCCGCGGTCGCGGCGGCCGACGGTCCGGTCCTGCTCGTCGACGACTACACCGAGACGGGCTGGACGCTGGCGGTCGCCGCGCGGATGCTGCGCGGTGCGGGAGCGAAGGGGGTGCTGCCCCTGGTGCTCGCGGTACAGGGCTGACCAGCGGGGCGTCCCGGCCGGCAGGCGAAGGCCGGGTGGTGCGACAGGGCTTCGGGCATTGCCGCGTCCGGTCCGGGCGGCGAGAATCGGCACGGATCCGCAGCAAGGCCCGGGCGGGTTGCGCGCGCCGTCGAAGGGGGAAATGTGAGTCTCGGTTTCGCGACGCCGCCTCCTACCGACGCCGTGTCCCGCCTGAGCCGCAGTCTGGAGCCGTCGGAATGGGCCGCGTTGGGTGTGCCCCTGCTGCGCAGCCCCCGGGAGGTGGTCGGCGGGCTGTACGAACGCCATCTGCCGGCGCCGGGAACGGCGGTGATCGCCGTCTTCGGGCCCGAGGAACGGCTGGTGGCCAGCGCGTCCTTCGCACGGTCGACCGATCGGCCGGACGGCTGGGAGTTCCGCAACGCGCTGCTCGGGCAGCTGCGCCGGATCGTGCCGCACGACCTGCGCCGTCGTACTCCGGTGCGCACGGCTGCGCTGCTGTTCTGCCGCGGCGGCGGATCGGACTGGAGCGAGGTGGACGGCGCCTGGATGTGGGGACTGCGCGACGCCTGCACCCTGCACGGCCTGCGCTGCGGGGCGTACATCGTGCTCACGCCCGCCGGATGGCAGGTGCTGGGCGAGGGGAGGAAGGGGCGGCGCCCGCGCTCCCCGGAGCCCTCAGGGGGCGCACCTGCGGAACTGCCGCAGGTGACGCCCACCCCGGACCGGCCGGTGAGCGCCCCGCGAACCCTGGTCGAGGCGACCCGCCCCCCGCACGTGGCCGGAGGGCCGGCCGTCCCGGGCGCGTCGAACGGCTTCGCCCCCGGCGGTCGCACCGGGCACCGCTGACAGCGACGGAATCGGCCGCGGGGCTCGGCATCGCCCTGAGGCATGGCCCTGAGCGGGCCGCCCACCCGGCCGGGGGAGGGCTCAGGCCCCCGCAGGCAGGGTTCAGAGCAGGGTGCCGAGCCGCTGCGGGTCGCCGCACACCACCAGGCGTTCACCGGCCTTGTCCAGCGCTGCGGGCAGCGATCGGGCGACGTCGGCGTCCGTACCGCCGTTGACGGCGAGCACGACGACGGGCCGGGGAGCGACCCGGGCGAGTTCGGTGACGTGCGCGCAGAACACGTCGTCGCCCTCGGCCTGTTGACGCCAGTACGCGTCCTCGCCGAAGGACGTCTCGTGCTCGGCCCACGGGTGCGGGCCGCCGGTGGTGAGGACGAGGACGCCGCCCGGCTCCCGGCCGCCGTCGAGGAGGCGGTCGACGGCCTCGTCGGCGGCGTCGACCGCGGTGGCGTCGCTCGCTTCGACGAGCTGTATGTCGGCGGCGGTACGCGGCGGCGCGGCGGCGGGCACGGCGGGCTTCGACGGGGCGGGTGGCCGCACAGGCGGCTGAGCCGGGGACGTACCCGCACCGCGGGCGTTGCCGGGCCGGCCGGGGCCGGGCGCGGGCCGGTTGGTCCGGTCCGCGCGCGGCGGCGCGGGACGCGGGGTGGTCCGGGGGCCGGGAAGGGGAACAGAAGATCGGGAAGCCTGCGGAGTCCGGGTGGTTCCCACGCCGCCTTCGCGGCCGGGGACACGCTCGTGAATCTGTGGCTCCTCAGGGGAGAGAGGCATGGGGTGTTGTCTATCAAACTCCGCGGCCGCACGCGTCGGCGGGGGCGACCGCGACACGGACGCGCGGACCGGGGACGGTCAGAAGAGGCCGATCTGCTCGACCGGTTCGGTGCGGATCTTCTTCAGGTGCTGCCAGCGCCGAAGCCCGTCCATGTAGGCCCAGGACAGCCGGTGGTAAGGGGTCGGGCCGTACTCCTCCAGTGCCGCGCGGTGCACCGGGGAGGGGTACCCGGCGTTGTCGGCGAAGGCGAAGTCCGCGTGGGATTGCCCGAGTTCGGCCATCATCGCGTCCCGCCGGACCTTCGCCAGAACGGAGGCCGCCGCCACGGCGACACAGGACTGGTCGCCCTTGATGACCGTGCGGACCCGCCAGGGCCGCCCCAGGTAGTCGTGCTTGCCGTCGAGGATCACCGCGTCCGGACGCATCGGCAGCCCTTCGAGGGCGCGGACCGCGGCCGTACGGAGGGCTGCGGTCATCCCCCACGCGTCGATCTCCTCCGGCGAGGAGTGACCCAGGCTGTGCGCGGTGACCCAGCCGCCGAGTTCGCGGGCCAGTTGCTCCCGCCGCCGCGGGGTGAGGAGTTTGGAATCGGTGAGTCCCTCGGGAGGCCGCCGCAGACCGGTGACGGCGGCACACACGGTGACGGGTCCGGCCCACGCGCCGCGACCGACCTCGTCGACCCCGGCCACCACCTTCGCTCCGGTGGTGGCGCGCAGGGAGCGCTCGACACGGTGGGTGGGCGGTTCGTACGGCATGGCGGGAGCAAGCGTAGCCGCCTGCTCCGCCACGGGTTCGACCGGCTCCGGAAGGTGCACGGAAGGGCCTCCGCTGCGGGCGTCGTTCGGTCGGCGGTGTGCCGGTGCTCCCCGGTACCGCCCTCCTCATTGTCGCGCCCCGTGGTGAACCGCAACAAGCCGGCCCGGCGTGCACGGCGCGGCCCGCGCACGCCGGGCCGGTACGCGTTCAGTAGCTCCGGTAGCCGTCGTAGGCGCCCGCTGAGGCGCAGGCATCACGGTTCTCGGCGACGGGCCGCTGCGCCAGGAGCTCGCGAGCGCGTGCCTCGCCGAGACTCGTCGCGTACCAGGGCTCGCGCTCGTCAGCCTCGACCCCGCGCGCGATCTCGCCGAGGGCGCAGGAGCGGAGCGGTTCGGGAAGGCGGTCCAGGGCCGGTACGGCGTCGGCGGAGAGGTTGCGCAGGTAGAGCAGGTCGATCTTGCCCGTCCGCTCGTGGCGGGCGAGGTTCTGTTCGGCCACCAGGCGGTCCGGGGAGATCAGCCCGAAGGCCAGTACACCGAGCGCGGCGGAGGCGGTGACCGCACGCGGCACCCAGGTGGCGCCGCGTCGGCCGAGGACACCGAGTCCTCCGGCAATCATGATCATCACGATGACGAGTCCGAGCCAGAGTTCGACGCCGGCAACCGAGAGGCGCAGCCGCGTCAGCCCGTAGGCGTCGACGTACAGATCCATCCGGCGCAGGGCGGAGAGCACCACGACCAGGGTGAGCGCGCACAGCGTCCCGAGCACCGCCCGCACCAGGGTGGCGTCCCGCCGACGGCCGCGCGGCGCCCACCGCAGCGCGAGGGCAATCACCACCAGGGTCAGGAGGGTGGCGCAGAGCAGTTGCCAGAATCCCTGCCGCGCGTACTCGGCGTAGGTCAGGCCGGTTTCCCGGAGCACGCGGTCGTAGCCGCCGAAGAGCACGGTGAGCTGCACCGTGTTGAAGACGGCGAACAGGACGTCGAGCACGATGAGCGGCAGCGCCCACTCAACCCGGCCGCGTCCCTTCCCCGGCTTGACGTCGATCCGGTCCCAGCGGCGGGGTGCGGCGGCCGTACGGGCGGCCGCGAGCGCGGTGACGAGGCCGAGCAGCAGGAAGAACGAGCGCAACGGGCCGTCCGCGACGGAGGCGTCCGGGACCAGGCTGCCGAGCAGGTCGGCGAAGGCGGCGTCGGCCCCGGCGAAGAGCGCACCGAAAACCACCAGGAGTCCGACGGCGATCAGGCCGGTGCGGACCACCGGCCCCCAGCGGTGCCGGGTGTTCCGGGCCCGCTCCCGGGCACCCTTCCACGCCCACGCCACGCCGCCTGGCACGGCGGCGGGCAGCCAGAAGGGGCTGATCAGGGCCGCCGCCCAGCTGCGTCCGCCCTGGAGGGCGAAGGAGCCCGCCGCGAGGGCGGCGAGCACGGCGAGCGTGCTGGGCCAGGCGGCGTCACGCAGCGCCGGCACGGCGAGCAGGGCCAGGCATCCGGCGACCCACAGCAGCGTCCACGGCCGGGGCCTGCGGCCGGCGGTCCGGGCCGCGAAGTGGGCCGCGAGCGCGGCCGGGAGCGCGGCGAGCAGCAGGTTGACGCCGAGGCCCTCGCCGAGCAGCAGTGAGGCGGCGACTCCGGCTCCGACCGCGGCCCAGCCGGTGGCCGCACGCAGGGGCGCGGGCGGGTCGTCGGGACGCGAAGACACGACCCAGGCCGGCGGCGGTGCCGGCCTGGGCGGCTGGTACGCGTAGTGCGGCGGCTGCGGGTGGGGCGCCATCCCGCCGGGAACGCCGCGGCCGCCCTGGGGCTGCGGAGCGGCTTCCCCGTGCTGCGGAGGTTTCCGCAGGTCCGGCCCCGGACCGGGCTCGCCGCTGCCCGGCGGGCGGGCGGGCGACGGGCCCGCTGCGTGACGCGGCTGGTCCGGCACGGTGGCCCCGGCCCCGGCCTTCCCGCCGGCCCGGCCGGCCCCTTCGTCCCGGCGTTCCTCCGCGCGCTCCTGCGGAACGCCCCGCTCGGTCACCGTGTCCGGCTCGGCTCTTCGTCCGCGCCCTTCCGTGGATTCCCCACCCGGCTGCTCGACCATGCGTCTCCTCCCCCGGCCACCCGAAGCCACGGTGCGGCCCTCAGTGCGGCAACGCTAGTTCCACGCCCGGAGGTTGCACGTCGCGGGCTGCCTCTGTGACCAGGCGGTGACGTGGACCCGGACGGGCGGGCGTCCCTGTGACGGCCCCGTGACGTGCGGCCCTACAACCCTCAGACGAGGGCGGGCATCCAGCTCGGCAGCACCTCGGTACGCCGGGTCCAGGGCTCCGGTGGTGCGCCGCCCGCGCTCACGGCCACGATGCCCCCCACGATCGCCCCCGTGGTGTCGACGTCACCGCCTGCCTGCAGGGTGTTCCACAACGCCTCCTCGAACGCCCCGAGATGACGCGCGGCCGCCCAGAGCGCGAAGGGCACGGTGTCGTGGGCGCTGGTACGGCGTCCGCAGCCCAGGACCGCGGCGACGGTGGCCACGTCGTCGAAGTCGAGCATGTCCTTCGTCCTGCGCAGACCGGCGTGCACCGCGCTGCGCGGCACGACGTCCAGGACCCGGTCGAGCAGCCGGGCGCCGGCCTCCGCCCCGCCTGCCTCTGCGTGGTCCGGCCGGGCGGCCGGACCCGCCGCTGCCGGCACGCGGGCTTCCGGGTCCGCGTCGCGCGCGACGAGCGCCGCGGCCACCGCGACGGCGATCGCTCCGGCCACCGCCTCGGGGTGCCGGTGGGTGACGACGGCGGACAGCTCTGCCTGTTCGGCGGCGCGTTCGGGAGCGTCGGCGAACCATGCTCCGAGCGGCGCGACCCGCATGGCGGCGCCGTTTCCCCAGGAGCCCTGACCGTCGAAGAGCTCCGAGGACAGCTGCCGCCAGTCGGCGTCCTCCTGCCTGATTCGCCGCAGCATGCGGTTCACCGCGGGTCCGTAGCCCCGGTCGAAGTCGTGGTGCGTGGCGAAGGCGGCGGCCAGCGCGTCCTGGTCGATCTCGCCGTGTTCGGCCAGGACGAGCAGCACCGAGCAGGCCATCTCGGTGTCGTCGGTCCACTGCCACGGGTCCGGCGGCAGCGCGCGGCGCCGGAGCAGGCCGAGGTGGGCGGGGACGAAGAACTGGGATCCCAGGGCGTCGCCGACGGCGAGCCCGTGCAGGCCGGCGACGGGGCGGACGGGCCGGACGGGGGGGGAAGGATCATCGGTCATGGTGTGCCGACTCCAGCCGTGGCGATGTTGCCGCCCCAGGGGGAGGCGGACGGGACGCGCCCGCCCGCTCATCGTGTCCTCACACCGTCCACGAGGGCTCGAGGTCGATCACGTCCCCGGCGATCGCGGTCACGTCGGCGCCGATCTGCGCCCGCAGGGCGAGCCGTTCGACCCGTTCCGTGCGGTACTTGCCGTGCTCGGCGGCGGAGTCCCACATCGACAGGACGAGGAACTCGTTCTGGGGATCCGCCTGTCCGAAGAGTCCGCGGAGCATGCCGGGCGATCCCGCCATCGCCGGGTTCCACACCTTCTCCTGCATCAGGGTGAAGTGCTCGACGCGGTCGTCCCGTACCCGGCAGTGGGCGACGCGGAGCAGGTCGGCGTCGGTGAAGACCGGCGAGAAGCCGGTCTTCACGTCGAAGCGGTACTCGAAGAGGCGGACGCGCATGTCCTTGTAGGTGCCGACCTGGGAGGCGTGCAGCCGGTCGTGGGAGCGGGCCATGAAGGAGTCGTAGAAGGCCCGGCTCTCCCAGAAGCCGAAGAGGTGCGCGACGCCGCTGCGGGCACGGCTCCAGCCGCCGCCCTGCCCGCGGAAGCCTGGTTCCCCGAGCAGCCCCGCCCATTTCCGCTGCCCCCGCTCGAACCCGCGACGGTCCACGACGGTGCAACGCATCCACTTGACCAGCACCGCGCCATCGTACGGCCAAGTGGGTGAGCGCCTCGGGCATCGACCCGCGTCCGCCGGCGGGGAACGCCCGCGCGAACGCCGCCGCGCACGAGCGACCCGGTGCACGGGGGCGGGAGCAGACGCGGGCGGGGGTGGGACCGGCGCGTACGCGCCGGTCCCACCCCCGCCGTTCGGGCCGGTCAGCTGCAGCCGCTGGTGGAGCCGCAGCCCTCGCAGAGGTAGCAGCTGCCCGCACGGCGCATCTTGGTGCCGCAGGAGAAGCACAGCGGGGCGTCGGCGTTCAGGCCGAGCTGCATCTCCACCAGTTCGGTGGAGTTGTGCGCCTGCCGGGCCGGGTTCTGCGCGGCGGGCTGGTCGGCCGTGGGCGCGGACTGGGCCAGGCCGTCCGGGTCCAGCTCCTCCTCGCCGGGCTCGTAGGAGCCGGTCTCCAGGTGGCGCTGGCGCTCCTCGGCGGAGTGGATGCCGAGTGCGGAGCGGGTCTCGAAGGGCAGGAAGTCCAGGGCGAGGCGCCGGAAGATGTAGTCGACGATCGACTGCGCCATCCGCACGTCCTGGTCGTCCGTCATGCCGGCCGGCTCGAAGCGCATGTTGGTGAACTTCGAGACGTAGGTCTCCAGCGGGACGCCGTACTGGAGGCCGACGGAGACAGCGATGGAGAAGGCGTCCATCATGCCCGCGAGGGTCGAGCCCTGCTTGGACATCTTCAGGAAGACCTCGCCGAGACCGTCGTCCGGGTAGGAGTTGGCGGTCATGTAGCCCTCGGCGCCGCCGACCGTGAAGGAGGTGGTGATGCCGGGGCGGCCCTTGGGCAGGCGGTTGCGGACCGGGCGGTACTCGACCACCGTGGCCGGCTCCTCCTTCTTCTCCTCCTCCTTCTGCTTGGCGGAGAGCGGCTGGCCGACCTTGCTGTTCTCGACGTAGACGGCGAGCGCCTTGGTCCCGAGCTTCCAGCCCTGGAGGTAGATCTCCTCGACGTCCTCGACCGTGCTGGAGGCCGGCATGTTGACCGTCTTGGAGATGGCGCCGGAGAGGAACGGCTGCGCGGCCGCCATCATCCGCACGTGGCCCATCGGAGAGATGGAGCGCGCGCCCATGGCGCAGTCGAAGACCGCGTAGTGCGCGGGCTTGAGGCCGGGGGCGTCCACGACGTTGCCGTGCTCGGCGATGTGCTCGACGATCGCCTCGACCTGCTCCGGCTGGTAACCGAGGCGCTTGAGCGCCTTGGGCACGGTGTTGTTGACGATCTGCATCGAACCGCCACCGACCAGCTTCTTGAACTTGACCAGCGCGAGGTCCGGTTCCACACCGGTGGTGTCGCAGTCCATCATCAGGCCGATGGTGCCCGTCGGGGCGAGCACGGAGGCCTGCGCGTTGCGGTAGCCGTTCTTCTTGCCCAGACGGACGACGTCCTGCCATGCCTCGGTGGCGGCGGCCCAGACCGGGCTGTCCAGGTCGTCCATGCGGGTCGCCGCGTCGTTGGCGTCGGCGTGCTGCTTCATCACGCGCCGGTGGGCGTCGGCGTTGCGGGCGTAGCCGTCGTACGGCCCGACGGCACCGGCGAGTTCGGCGCTGCGACGGTAGGAGGTGCCGGTCATCAGCGAGGTGATGGCGCCGGCGAGCGCCCGGCCGCCGTCGCTGTCGTACGCGTGGCCGGTGGCCATCAGCAGGGCGCCGAGGTTGGCGTAGCCGATGCCCAGCTGGCGGAAGGCCCGGGTGGTCTCTCCGATCTTCTCGGTCGGGAAGTCGGCGAAGCAGATGGAGATGTCCATCGCGGTGATGATCAGCTCGACGACCTTGGCGAACCGCTCCGCCTCGAACGACTGGTTGCCGTTGTCGTCGTCCCGCAGGAACTTCATCAGGTTGAGCGAGGCCAGGTTGCACGAGGAGTTGTCCAGGTGCATGTACTCGCTGCACGGGTTGGAGGCGGTGATGCGGCCCGACTCCGGAGACGTGTGCCAGTGGTTGATGACGTCGTCGTACTGGATGCCCGGGTCGGCGCAGACGTGTGCGGCTTCGGCCATCTTGCGGAACAGCGACTTGGCGTCGACCTTCTCGACGACCTCGCCGGTCATGCGGGCGCGCAGGGGGAAGTCCGAGCCGGCTTCCACGGCCTTCATGAACTCGTCGGTGACGCGCACCGAGTTGTTGGCGTTCTGGTACTGGACGGAGGTGATGTCGTCGCCACCCAGGTCCATGTCGAAGCCCGCGTCGCGCAGCGCGCGGATCTTCTCCTCCTCCTTCACCTTGGTCTCGATGAAGGCCTCGACGTCGGGGTGGTCGACGTCCAGGACGACCATCTTGGCCGCCCGGCGCGTGGCGCCGCCGGACTTGATGGTTCCGGCGGAGGCGTCCGCACCGCGCATGAAGGAGACGGGACCGGAGGCGTTGCCGCCGGAGGAGAGCAGCTCCTTGGAGGAGCGGATGCGGGAGAGGTTCAGGCCGGCGCCGGAACCGCCCTTGAAGATCATCCCCTCTTCCTTGTACCAGTCGAGGATCGACTCCATGGAGTCGTCGACGGAGAGGATGAAGCAGGCGCTGACCTGCTGCGGCTGCTTGGTGCCGACGTTGAACCAGACCGGGGAGTTGAACGCGAAGACCTGGTGGAGCACGGCGTAGGCCAGCTCGTGCTCGAAGACGTCGGCGTCCTCCGGTGAGGCGAAGTAGCCACTCTCCTCGCCGGCCGCGCGGTAGGTCTTCACCACGCGGTCGATGAGCTGCTTGAGGCTGTGCTCCCGCTGCGGGGTGCCGACCGCGCCGCGGAAGTACTTGCTGGTGACGATGTTGACCGCGTTCACCGACCAGAAGTCGGGGAACTCGACGCCACGCTGCTCGAAGTTGACCGAGCCGTCGCGCCAGTTGGTCATGACGACGTCACGGCGCTCCCAGCTCACCTCGTCGTACGGGTGCACGCCGGGGGTGGTGTGGATGCGCTCGATGCGCAGACCCTTGTTCGCCTTGCCGCCCTTGGCGCGGGAGCCGCGTGCCGGGCCGCTCGTCGTCTCTGTCATTCCGCCTCCCTGTACGGGCATAACGCCCCGTGTGCCCCGGTTCTTCCCGGAACGCGAATTTCTGATCATCGACCGGTCGGCCCTGTGGGCCGCCGGCCAGGTCTGACGCCGTGCCGCTCAGTCGGCGGCGGCAGTGGGCGCGGGCACGTCGAGGTCCCCGTGGCCCTCGACGGGTCCGGCTTCCTCGGCGGACGGCCGGGCCTCGCGGAGCTCCGCGACAGCGGCCTCGAAGTCCTCGAGCGACTCGAAAGCCCGGTAGACGGACGCGAAGCGCAGATAGGCGACAAGGTCCAGGTCCTGGAGCGGACCCAGTATGGCGAGGCCCACGTCGTGCGTGGACAGCTCCGCGCTTCCGGTTGCTCTGACCGCTTCCTCGACCCGCTGGCCGAGCTGGGCGAGCGCGTCCTCGGTGACGGGACGCCCCTGGCAGGCCTTGCGGACTCCCGCGATCACCTTGTCCCGGCTGAACGGCTCGGTGACACCGCTGCGCTTGATCACCATCAGTGACGCGTTCTCCACCGTGGTGAACCGGCGCGCGCAGTCGGGACACTGCCGGCGGCGCCGGATCGCGGTGCCGTCGTCGGTGGTGCGGCTGTCGACCACGCGGCTGTCCGGGTGCTTGCAGAAGGGACAGTGCATCGCTCCCGACCCCTCCTGTGAACCCTCGCCGTGCATGCCTGGAACACCCTGAGGAGACCACGCGGGACCCCTCGGGACATGCCACCAGCATAGTCCACGCTCACCCCAAGAGAGGCGGCGGGACCACAACTTGTGGTGGCCGACGCCAATCTAACCACTAGATCTGGTGCCCGTTGCACTACCCGGCGGTACGCGTGTCGTGGCGCGCGACGGCGTCGAGCGTACGCTGCGGCGGGAGGGACGCCCGCGGCGGGGCGGGCACGGCGAAGCGGCCCCGGCGTGTCGCGGCACGCCACCGGAGGACCCGCCCCAGGAGCGGGCGACGCACCTCGCAATACACGCAGGCGCATGATCACGAAAGGTGAATGCCGATATTTCACTCGAACGTGTGTTTGGCGCAACCTTTCGAAACCAACTACCGTTGAGCCACAGGGAGAACCGCACGAGAGGGGCCGTCATGACCACCGCAGACACCGCGACCATCACCGCCGAAGACCGCGCCGCACTCGGCGCCGACGAGGACGCGGCGGCCGACCGCGACGGCACGGGCGCCGATCGGCCGGCCCCACCGGCCACACGCTCGTTGCCGGGCAGGCCACCCGGCGTCCGGGCCGACAGCTCCGGTCTCACCGACCGGCAGCGCCGGGTGATCGAGGTGATCCGCGACTCCGTGCAGCGGCGCGGATACCCACCGTCGATGCGTGAGATCGGGCAGGCGGTCGGCCTGTCCAGCACCTCCTCGGTGGCGCACCAGCTCATGGCGCTGGAGCGGAAGGGCTTCCTGCGCCGCGACCCGCACCGCCCCCGGGCCTACGAGGTCCGCGGCTCCGACACCCCCAGCACCCAGACCGCGGACACCACGGGCAAACCGTCCGCCTCCTACGTGCCGCTGGTCGGCCGGATCGCCGCCGGCGGTCCGATCCTCGCCGAGGAGTCCGTCGAGGACGTCTTCCCGCTGCCGCGTCAACTCGTCGGCGACGGAGAGCTGTTCGTGCTCAAGGTCGTCGGCGACTCGATGGTCGACGCGGCGATCTGCGACGGCGACTGGGTCACCGTGCGCCGCCAGCCGGTGGCGGAGAACGGCGACATCGTCGCCGCGATGCTGGACGGCGAAGCGACCGTCAAGCGCTTCAAGCGGGAGGACGGGCACGTGTGGCTGCTCCCGCACAACGCCTCCTACCAGCCGATCCCCGGCGACGAGGCGACCATCCTCGGAAAGGTCGTCGCGGTCCTGCGCCGCGTCTGACGGCCCGCAGCCTCACTCCCTGAACGAGCCCCGGAACACCTGCGCCGGTTCCGGGGCTCTGCTGCGCCCGCACCACGGGACCACTCCGGCGGCGCAGGGCTGCGTGGCGCGGCGGGTGTCCACGTCGCCCCGCCGACACACGCACCGCTGCGCCGCCCGCCCTCAGCCTTCGGCCCGGGCCGCCGCGTCGATGGCGGCCAGCGACCGGCGCACCTGGTTGCGGTCGGTGGTGTACCAGAAGTCCGGCAGCGACGCCCGCAGGAACGACCCGTAGCGGGCCCGCTCCAGCCGTGGGTCCAGCACCGCCACCACGCCGCGGTCCCCCGCCGCGCGGATCAGCCGCCCGGCGCCCTGGGCCATCAGCAGCGCCGCGTGCGTCGCCGCGACGGCCATGAAGCCGTTGCCCCCGCCTTCCTCGACCGCCTTCTGGCGGGCGCTCATCAGCGGGTCGTCCGGGCGCGGGAAGGGGACGCGGTCCATCACCACCAGTTGGCAGTTGACGCCGGGTACGTCCACGCCCTGCCAGAGCGACAGCGTCCCGAACAGACAGGTCTCCGGGTCCTCGGCGAAGGTGCGGATGAGCTCGCCGAGGGTCTCCTCGCCCTGGAGCAGGATCGGCATCTCCAGCCGGCCGCGCAGCGCCTCGGCCGCCGCCTGTGCCCCTCGCATCGACGAGAACAACCCGAGCGTACGGCCGCCCGCGGCCTCCACCAGTTCGGACAGCTCGTCGAGCATGTCGCTCCGGGACCCTTCCCGTCCGGGCGGGGACAGGTGCTTGGCGACGTACAGGATGCCCTGCTTGCGGTAGTCGAACGGCGAGCCGACGTCCAGCCCGCGCCAGCGCGGGAGTTCGGCGTCCTCGACCGACTCCTCGTCGCTCTCCTGGGCCTCCTGCGCCTGCCGGGCCTGCCGCCCCTCGGGGGCCAGGCCGAGCGAGGCCCCGACGCCGTCGAAGTCGCCGCCGAGCTTCAGCGTGGCCGAGGTGAGCACGACGGAGCGGTCCTCGAAGAGCTTCTCCCGCAGCAGCCCGGACACGGACAGCGGCGCCACCTTCAGGGAGGCGCCCCAGCGGTCGTGGCGCTCGCACCAGACCACGTCGTACTCCGAGCCGTGCGTGAGGCGTTCGGCGACGTCGTGGACGCTCTCGATGGAGGCCATCGCCTGCTTGCGGACGGCGTCCTCGTCCTGGACCGAGCGGTCGCGGGTGTCGCCGAGCGCGGTGATGCACAGGCGTGCGGCGTCCCGGAGGGCCGCCAGCACGTAGCCCAGGTCCTCGGGAATCTCCTCCAGTCGGCCGGGCAGCGCGAGCTCCATCAGCCGCTCGAAGCCCTCGGAGGCGGTCTGCAGCCGGTCGGCGGCCTTCTCGTCGACGAGCTTGGCGACGCGGCGCACCGCGCGGTTCACACCGCCGGGCGTCAGCCCGCCCGTGGCCACGCCGGTGACGCGGGAGACCAGCTCGTGCGCCTCGTCGACCACCAGCACGTCGTGGTTCGGCAGGACGGGTGCGCCCTCGATGGCGTCGATGGCGAGCAGCGCGTGGTTGGTGACGACGACCTCGGCGAGCTTGGCCCGTTCCCGCGCGGCCTCGGCGAAGCACTCGGCGCCGTAGGCGCAGCGGCTCGCGCCGAGGCACTCGCGGGCGGACACCGACACCTGCGCCCAGGCGCGGTCGGAGACGCCCGGGGTGAGGTCGTCGCGGTCGCCCGTCTCGGTGTCGTCCGACCAGTCGCGCAGCCGCAGCAGGTCCTTGCCCAGCTTGCTGGTCGGTGCGGCGGCCTCGAAGGGGTCGAAGAGGCCCTCCTCCTCGTCCTGCGGGACGCCCTCGTGCAGGCGGTGCAGGCAGAGATAGTTGGAACGGCCCTTGAGCATCGCGAACTCGGGGCGCCTGCGCAGCTCCGGGTGCAGGGCGTCCACAGTGCGCGGCAGGTCGCGTTCGACGAGCTGCCGCTGCAGCGCCAGGGTGGCCGTGGCGATCACCGCGCGGTCGCCCTGGGCGAGCACGGGCACCAGGTAGCCCAAGGACTTCCCGGTGCCCGTTCCGGCCTGGACCAGCAGGTGGCTGCCGTCCTCGACGGCGTCCGCGACGGCGTGTGCCATGGCGACCTGACCGGGGCGCTCCGTGCCCCCGACGGCTTCGACGGCGGTGTGCAGGAGATCGGAGAGGTCAGGCTTGCTCATAGGGCTGACAGCCTACGCGGCGCCACTGACATCGGGGCCCCGGTCCGGGGCGATCCGGCCACGCCGCCGCCCGGTCACGGACGGTGCGTGGCTCCGGGTCAGGCCGGTGCGTGGCCCCCGGTCACGGGCCGTGCAGCGGGTTGGGCACCGTGCCGTGCACCGCGGCGTGCGGCCGTTCGCTGCGGTCCCGGTAACCGTCCGCGTGCAGCCGGTTGCGGTTGAGGCAGAGCCGCTCGATGCGCGGGGTGAGCATGTCGAACGTCTCGAAGCGCTCCTTCAGCTCGGGGAAACGGCGGTGGTAGCGCCGCACCTCGTCCCGGACGAGTGCCCAGAAGACGTGTTCCGGCACGCCGAGTTGGTCCTCGCACAGCGGCGCCAGGTAGCGGAAGACGCCGACGAACAGACCCGCGTGGATGAACTGCGGCAGGAAGGACGGCTCCTCGGTGAGCAGCACCTCGCGGACGTCGGCCGGCATCGACGCGTGCTCGGGCAGGCGCAGGGCGCTGACGTTGACGTCGTCGACGAAGTCCTTGACCGCGAGGCGCACCGGCACGTCGTCCCCGTCGAAGACCACGATGGCGTTCTCGCCGTGCGGGGAGAAGACCGTGCCGTAGCGGTAGAGGAAGTGCAGCAGCGGCGGGAGCAGCGCGGCGAAGAGGTTCCGCAGCCACGCGGTGGGCTCCAGGCCGGAACGCGCGACGAGCTCGGCGGTCAGGGCGCGGCCGGCCGGGTCGGTGTGGAGCAACGCGGCGAGGGTGCGGGCGCGTTCGCCGGCGTCGAGGCGGGGCGGCAGCGGCTCGCGCCAGATGCAGCCGAGCAGCTCGCGGTACTGGTACGGCACCTGGGGCAGCGCGTCGTACACGGGATGCGGGACCGTCACCGACGCGACCTCGCCGAGCAGGATCACCCGGCACTCGTCGCGCAGGAACGGGTCGCCGTCCCGCAGCCCGTGCACCCAGGCGGTGACGGCGGGGGCCGCCAGGGTCCGTTCGGTGGGCAGGCCGCGCCAGACGAGAGTGTTGAGGACGGACAGCGGCAGCTTGACGGTGTGCCGCTCGGGATGGGCGGCGTTGAGGAAGGTGCGTACGGACTGCTGCGGCAGCCGTACGTCGTCGTCGGTCTCCAGAGGGACGACCGTGCCGCGGGCGATCTCGGCGGCGAAGAGGGGCGCAACGGTCTCCTCCCACTGCCAGGGGTGGACGGGGAGCAGCAGATGCTCGCCGGGTACGAGGCCCCTGGCGCGGAGGATGGCGTCGAACCGGCCCCGGGTGGCGGCGCCGAGTTCGTCCGCGTAGAGGCGGGCGGGGTCGGCCAGCGCGCGTACGCCGCGGTAGACGGCGAGCGAGCGGTGCACGGCGATCCACGGGAGGCGGCGCGGTGTGCGGGCTTCCGGTGCCCAGTCGGCGGCGTCCGAGGCGGAGAAGCCGACGCGTCCCTTGTTGGCGACCAGCCAGGGGTGTCCCGTCTGGTGCCCTTCGAGTTCGGCGTAGCCCAGGTCGGCGAGGTCTGCTGCGGGGAGCGCGGTGGCGTCGAGGCGGGTGTCGGCGGCCAGGGTGGCGGTGAGTTCGCGGATGAGGTGGCCGGTGGTGTCGCCGGACAGGCCGAGCAGACCGTCGTGGGCGCGGGCGACGAAGTCGATCGGGTCGAGGGCCGGGGTGACGCTGTCGGGGTCGATGATCCAGTGCCCGTAGGCGCCTCTGCGGGCGCGGAAGCGCAGCGTGAGGTCGGGGTCGACGGCGACGCTGTGGGTGCCGTCCTCCTCGGCGTGCGGGCGGATGATCCGCTCGTAGGCGAATTCGGCGAGCATCTTCGTCAGCAGCCGCCGTGCGGCTCGCTCCCACGTGTCCTGATCGAGGCCGTGGGGCAGTCGCAGGGCGGAGGGGTGCTGGGGCACCGGAGGGTCTCCTTCTCGGGAAGTGTTCGCGGGGTGACGGTCAGCGGTCGCGGATCATCAGCGCGGCGCGCTTGTCGGGCAGGTCGACCTCGGCGGAGAAGCGGAAGCCCGCGCCGAGGAAGGCGGCCACGGAGGGCACGTTGCGGAGGTCGGGTTCGGCGAGGACCCGCCGGCAGGACGGCCGGTGCGCCAGGACCAGGTCTCCGACGGCCCGCAGGAGGGTGGTTCCCAGGCCGCGGCCGCGGTCGGTGACGCCGCCGACGAGGAGGTGGACGCCGGTGTCGTGGGGACGGGCGGGGTAGTGCCGCGCGAGGGGGTCGAGGTCGGCACGGTAGATCTCCCAGTAGCTCATCGGGACGCCGTCGAGGACGCCCAGGCACGGGACGCTGCGGCCGTCGCCGTCGAGTTGGGCCCGCAGGTGCGAGGCGGTCGCCCCGGCGGGGCCGGCGAGGTCCCAGAACGCGGCGACTGCCGGATCGTTCATCCAGGCGGCGATCAGCGGCAGGTCCCGCTCGAGCCGGACCGGGACCAGTTGGAAGGTGCCCGCGGCGGTGTGCGCGGCCGCCCAGCCCGGGAGGTCGTCGAGCAGGTCGGACCCACCGAGTGGGCCGCGCGCGCCGAAGGGCTCCGCCCGGGTGCCGGCCGGGGCCGGGCAGTGGTTTCCGGAGCCCGGCACGCCCGCGGGCGGCGCCCCGGCACCCGCGTCGCGCTCGGCGACCAGCGCGGCCAGCCCTCCGGACAGGTCGACGTCCACGGTGTCGGCCTCCGGGTCCGCGACCTGGTCGCAACCGGAGTCCGCTGCCCGCGGCGGATGCGGAGCCGGAAGTTCCATGGGTTCCTCGGGGGTCCGGGGCCGGCCGGCGCTCAGAGGGCGAGCGGGTTGGCGACGGTGACGTAGACGGACTGCGTGTCCACCGGCCCGACCAGTTCGTCCATGCCGTGCAGGCGGGTGAGGAGGTTGGCCTTGCAGCGCAGGGTGGGCGTGCCGAGCAGCAGGGCGGGCAGCGGGGACACCGGGCCACCACCGGAGGGGGACGTCTCACCCTGGAGGAACTGCCGGAACGCGGCGAGCAGCAGCGGTTCTCCCGCCAGGCCCTGGGAGCCGAAGGCGCCGATGAGGCCGAGCACGTTGTTGATGCCGAGGTAGTACGCGAAGCGCTCGTCGGTGACGTCGTCGGCCACGAAGGAGTCGCTCGCCACCCCGGCGCCCGGAAGCCGCCGCTGGATCTCCTCGCGCCGGGAGGCGCGGAAGTAGTAGCCCTGGTTGTCGCGGTAGCGGCCGCCGCACGGCCAGCCGTCCTTGTCCAGCAGCACCAGGGTGTTCTGCTGGTGGGCCTCCAGGGCGATCCCGGCGTGGGCGTCGAGCCACAGCACGGGCCGCACCACCCGTTCCAGGTAGCGCAGGAACCACTCGGCGGCGACCGCCGCCACCGGCCGGTCGGTCCGCGCGGCGAGGCCCTCGACGACGTCGGCGAGCCGCGAGCGCAGCCGGTCGCCCGGCAGACCGGGCCAGGGCCGCGGGGAGGTGAGTGCGGCGATGCACACGGCGTCGTCGTGCGGGCCGAACGGATTGTGCCGGATGACGGTGTCCAGGCCGGGCACGGGACGCCCGGCGGGGTCGTCGACACCGAGCCAGGCCGGGTCGCGGACGATGTCGAAGCCCGGGTGGGCCTTGCGCCAGCGGGCGGCCAGCCCGGTGCGCAGCAGGCGGTGGATCTCCACCCCGCGCAGCGCCTCCTTGCGGAGGTTCTCCCGCCGGGAGTTGGTGATGCGCAGGCCCAGCGAGAGCTTGAGCATGGCGTCCGCTCCGGGCCGGTGGACCGTGCGGACGGAGGAGGTGGGGAACCAGGGCTCGCCGGCGGGGCCGAGGTCGCGCAGGAGCCCGGCGTCCAGCAGGCGGGCCGCCTCGGGCCGGTACCGCAGCTCCCGGGCCTGCCAGGGGTGCAGGGGCAGCAGCGCGCACCCCTCCGGCAGGGCGGCCGCCACGTCCTCACCGGCGAGGAGTTCGACGAGCCGGGAGGCGGGCACGGGTGCGGCGCCGCCGCGGTCCGGATCGCCCGGCCCGTCCTGGTACCAGGCCGAGTCGGAGGCGAGCACGGAGGCGTCGACCGCCATCCAGTGCAGCGGGAAGGAGCCCCGCAGCTCGGGGGAATAGGCCTGCGCCTCGGAGTCGGACAGGCCCTCGCGGCTCTTCGGCGTGGGGTGCACGGGGTGGCCCAGGACGAGGGACTGTTCCGCCTCGAGGAAGAGATCGCCGTCCGCGGCCGGTCCCGGCTCGGCACGGCGGCCGGCGAGGAACTCCGTGCTGCGCCGCACCGAGTCCGCGACCCGGGCGACCAGCGCCGCGCTCTCCCCGGTGGGGACGACCGTGCGGCCACCGGCGCGGTGCGCGCCCTCGCGGCCGAGGAGCGCGGCCAGGAGCACGGCGTCGACCGGTTCGGCGTCCGCCGGCACGCCCTCCAGGCGGGCTGGCCCGAAGCGGTGCCACCCGGTCGCCGACCAGTGCAGCACGGGCACGCACAGGGCGGTTCCGGTGGCCTCCAGGGCGATCCGGAGCGTACGGTCGGCCGGTTCCGGCAGGTCGTTCTCGCGGACCCAGCACCGCAGCAGGCTCTCCGCCCCGGCGGCGTCGGCGACGGCGGCCGGGTCGGACTGTTCCAGCGGGTCGGACGTCGTACGGACGTCCCCGTCGCGCGGGTCGTCGGCGAACCGCCGTGGCTGGCGCGGTACTTCGGGCCGTTCGAGCCCGGCGATCCGCACACCGCCGGCAGGGCCGCCCTCGGCCGTCGTCGGCTCAGGTCCGGAGCTCGCGTTCACTGGTGTCTCCCGTGCTGTCGCTTCGGCCCGCGCGCGAGCCACTGGTCCCCTGACTGTCAACGACCGAGAGGGCGTCGGATCACGGCCGGGGACGAGATCGTCCGCCGGCCGGCGAAACGGCCGCGCCTCGTGCGGAACCGGGGACCCTGCGTCCACCGTCCCCCCGTTGACCGGGCATAGTGGGGGCCGCCCCGCTCCGGCGAGGGCCGTGACCCGTCAGTGACGGCGCGTCACGCGACAGCGAAGCGATTTTCAGGGGGAGTTCACGCATGTCATCCACGGGTAGTCCGGCACGCCGCCGACGGCGCGTGCTCGCGGGTGCGGCGGCTGCCGCCGCACTCGCGCTGACCGCGACCGCCTGCGGCCCGGAGGAGGCTCCGGTCGATCCGAAGCCCAGCGCAACCGCGGAACAGCCCGGCCAGGACCTGCGCGAGGAGCTGGGGCTGCCGGACAAGCTGCCCGAGGACCTGCCGGCCGCGCTGCAGGACCTGGACAAGTGGCGCGACGGGGCCTGGAAGAACTGGGACCAGGAGGACTGGCTGCGCGAGGCGCGGGAGTTCATCAACCCGATCATCGAGGACTACTGGGACCCGGACCGGATGAAGGACGCCGAGGAGAGCGAACGGGACGTCGACGAGTCCGAGATCGACGAGGGCGTCACCGACCCGGAGCCGGCCGCGGTCGAGGCCGAAGAGGTGCCGTTGCCGTACACGGAGAAGGCGCCGCCCGTCGGCAAGGTGCTGATGGAGACCCCGCAGGGCCCGATGGTCTGCTCGGGCACCGTGGTGAAGGACCCCGCGAACCCCGGCAAGTCCAACCTGGTGGCGACCGCGGGCCACTGCGTGCACGCCGGTGGGAAGGGCGGCTGGTTCCGCAACGTGGTCTTCGTGCCGCACTACAACGACGGCGGCCTGGCACCCGCCGAGCTGGGCAAGGGGACCCCGGACCAGGTCTCCCCGCACGGCATCTGGTGGGCCAAGCACGCCCGCACCACCACGCACTGGATCGAGAGCGGCGCCAGCACCGGCGGCGCCGGCGCGCCCCAGGACTTCGCCATGCTGAAGGTGCAGCCGGAGAACAAGAGCGCCAACGGCGGCAAGAGCCTGGAGGAGACCGTCGGCGGCGCCGTGGAGATCGACTTCGGCACGCCCGGCGTGCAGAGCATCGAGAGCCTGACGGCGAACGGCTACCCGGCCGCCCCGCCGTTCAGCGGCGAGCGCATGTTCCGCTGCACGGACGGGCCGGGCCGACTCACCCTGGACCCGTCGCAGCCCACGATGTACCGGATCGGCTGCACCATGACCGGCGGCTCGTCGGGCGGCGGCTGGCTGAGCGCGGACGGCGAGCGTCTGCTGTCGGTGACCTCGATCGGGCCGCTCACCCACGACTGGCTGGCCGGCCCCCGCCTGGGCGACGAGGCCGAAGGGGTGTTCGACGCGGTCAGTTCGCTGAGCTGACGGGGGCGCTGCGGGCCGCAGAGCGGCCCGCAGCGGCTCACGCAGCGTGAAGGCCCGGTTCCGGGAGGCTGGTTCGGCCTCCCGGAACCGGGCCTTCAGCGTGGGTACGGCACCCGGGCGGGTGCGTCAGGCCTGGCCGGCCGGCTCGAACGTGCGGAGTTCGGCGGCCAGTTCCTCGTGCACCCGCACCTTGAGCAGCGTGCCCTCCTCGGTGTGCGCCTCGGAGAGCACCTCGCCCTCGGCGTAGGCGCGGGCGACGAGGGCGCCGTGCGTGTAGGGCACCAGCACCTCCAGCTCGACCGACGGGCGGGGCAGCTCCTCGTCGATCAGGGCCAGCAGCTCGTCGACGCCCTGCCCGGTGCGCGCGGACACCACCAGGGCGCGCTTCTCCTGGCGGAGCAGGCGCTGGAGGACGAGCGGGTCCGCCGCGTCCGCCTTGTTGACCACGACGATCTCGGGCACCTCGGTGGCGCCGACGTCGCGGATCACCTCGCGGACCGAGGCGAGCTGCTCCTCCGGAGCGGGGTGCGAGCCGTCCACCACGTGCAGGACGAGGTCCGAGTCGGCGACCTCCTCCATGGTCGAGCGGAACGCCTCGACCAGGTGGTGCGGCAGGTGGCGCACGAACCCGACGGTGTCCGCCAGGGTGTACAGCCGCCCGCTGGGCGTCTCGGCCCGCCGTACCGTCGGGTCGAGGGTGGCGAACAGCGCGTTCTCCACCAGCACGCCCGCGCCGGTGAGGCGGTTGAGCAGGGAGGACTTGCCGGCGTTGGTGTATCCGGCGATGGCGACCGAGGGCACCTTGTGCCGGCGGCGGTCCTGCCGCTGGATGTCGCGGCTGGTCTTCATCTCCGCGATCTCCCGGCGCGCCTTCGCCATCTTCTCGCGGATGCGCCGCCGGTCGGTCTCGATCTTGGTCTCACCGGGACCACGGGTGGCCATGCCGCCGCCGGCCGAGCCGGAACCGCCACCACCCATCTGCCGGGACAGCGACTGGCCCCAGCCGCGCAGCCTCGGCAGCATGTACTGCATCTGGGCCAGCGCCACCTGCGCCTTGCCCTCCCGGGACTTGGCGTGCTGGGCGAAGATGTCCAGGATCACCGCGGTCCGGTCGATCACCTTGACCTTGACGACGTCCTCGAGGTGGATGAGCTGTCCGGGGCTGAGTTCACCGTCGCAGACGACGGTGTCGGCGCCGGAGGCGAGCACGATGTCGCGCAGTTCCTCGGCCTTGCCGGAGCCGATGTACGTGGCCGGGTCGGGCTTGTCGCGCCGCTGGACGACGCCGTCGAGGACCTCGGCGCCGGCGGTCTCGGCGAGGGCGGCCAGCTCCGCGAGGGAGTTGTCCGCGTCCTGCGCGGTGCCGGAGGTCCACACGCCGACGAGCACCACGCGCTCCAGGCGGAGCTGCCGGTACTCGACCTCGGTGACGTCCTCCAGCTCGGTGGAGAGGCCGGCGACCCGGCGCAGTGCGGCACGGTCGGAGCGGTCGTACTGCTCACCGTCACGTGCGGCGTCCACGCCGTCACCCCAGGCGACGTCCTCCTCCATCAGGGCGTCGGCGCGGCGGTTCGACTCGGCGAGGCGCTGGCCGGGTTCAGGAAGGGAGGAAGAGGGGGTCATTGGATCCTTACGTCGAGGCGGGTGGGCCGACGGACGGTGCGCTTCCGCCGTTCTGTCCGGAGGAACGCCCGCGATGCCGGGATGATTCCCCGGAAACCGGGTGACCGGCCGTCGCTGTCGATAGTGACACGCCGCCGTCCCCGCGTCACCAGGATTACCGCGGCCCGGCCGCCTGCAGCACGACCGGGCGACGGCCCGACAGCGGGGCGGCGGGCGGTCAGCCCGCCGGGAGCCGGTGAACGGCCCGGGACACGTCGTAGACGCCCGCCACCCGCCGCATGGCACGCATCAGCGCGGGCAGCCCCGCGGCGTCGGGGAGTTGCAGCGTGTAGGTGTGCCGCACACGCTGTTCGCACGGCGGCTCGACCGCGGCGGAGATCACCGCGGCACCCTGGGCGGCGATGGTCTCGGTGAGATCGGCGAGCAGCTGGGGACGGCCGAAGGCCTCCGCCAGCAGAGTGACGCGGCAGCCTGCGGTGCGCTTGTCCCAGCGGACGGCGACGGGGCGGCGCCCGGCGGCGGCCATCCGTACCACCGTCTGGCAGCTGTCGCGGTGCAC
Source organism: Streptomyces sp. CNS606 (assembly GCF_000426325.1). Classification (NCBI taxonomy): domain Bacteria; kingdom Bacillati; phylum Actinomycetota; class Actinomycetes; order Kitasatosporales; family Streptomycetaceae; genus Streptomyces; species Streptomyces sp. CNS606. The sequence continues at coordinate 45,967 of NZ_AUFD01000009.1, read as the reverse complement.
GGTGACGGCTCCGCCCCGGACCGGGAAGCCGGTGACGGCGTCGGGCGGGACGGGCGTGCAGCAGCGTGCGAGGCGTACCGGGGTCTCCGGGTGGCCGGTGACGACGCTGGGGCCTTCGGCGACGGGCCCGCCCCGGCGGCGGGGACGGTCGGGGCGGCCGGGGGCCTCGGGCGCGCCCGGGGCGGCGGGCCGTGGCGGGGCGGGCGGCTCGGTGGGGTGCCCGGCGAGCCACTGGCGGATGGCGATGCGTGCGGCGGGCGTACGGGCGTGGGTGAGCCACTCGCGAGCCGGGGCGTGCGCGCCGGGCGTGTGCGGGGACGCGAGGAAGAGCTGCACGGTGTCGCCGTCCCGGAGGGCCGTGCTCAGCGCGGCGAGACGGCCGTTGACCCGGGCGCCGATGCAGCGGTGGGCGGCCTCGCCGTGCAGGACGTAGGCGGCGTCCACGCAGCTCGCGCCGGCGGGCAGGGGCAGTGCGGGGGTGCCGCCCGCGGCGTCTCCGGCCGGGTAGACGGTGATCTCACGGTCCTCGGCGAGCTCGTCCCGCAGCTCGGTCCAGAAGGTGTCCGGGTCGGCGGCCTGGCTCTGCCAGGCCAGCAGGCGGGACAGCCAGCCGGGACGGGTGGGGTCGGCGCGTTCCGCGTCGGGGCAGTCCGCCGCCACGGCGTCGTCCGTTGTGTCGGCGGCGCCCGCGGCACGGTGCGGGTCGCCGAGGGCGATGACGCCCGCTTCGGCGACGCGGTGCATGCGGTGCGTGCGCACCAGCACCTCGGCGACCCTGCCGTCGGCGTCGGCGAACGCGGTGTGCAGCGACTGGTAGAGGTTGAACTTGGGCGCGGCGATGAAGTCCTTGAACTCCGACATCACCGGGACGAAGCAGGTGTGCAGTTCGCCGAGTGCCGCGTAGCAGTCGGCGTCCCCCTCGACCAGCAGCAGCAGCCGCCCGAAGTCGCTCGGCCCGAGCGTGCCCCGCTTGTGACGCAGTCGGTGCACGGAGAGCAGGTGCCGCGGCCGGATCAGCACCTGCGCCTCGACGGAGGCCGCCCGCAGCACCTCGCGGACCGAGGCGGCGACGGCGGTCAGCGGGTCGGGCCGTGCGGTGTGCTCGCGCACCAGGTGCTGTGCGCGGCGGTGGTCCTCGGGGTGGAGCACGGCGAAGACCAGGTCTTCCAGCTCCCGCTTCAGCGCCTGCACGCCGAGCCGTTCGGCGAGCGGGATGAGCACGTCGCCGGTGACGCGGGCGATCCGGGCCTGCTTCTCCGGCCGCATCACGCCGAGGGTGCGCATGTTGTGCAGCCGGTCGGCGAGCTTGATGGACATCACGCGGACGTCGCTGCCGGTGGCGACGAGCATCTTGCGGAACGTCTCGGGCTCGGCGGCGGCGCCGTAGTCGACCTTCTCCAGTTTGGTGACGCCGTCGACCAGGTGGGCGACCTCGTCGCCGAAGCCGTCCCGCACCTGGCCCAGCGTCACCTCGGTGTCCTCGACGGTGTCGTGCAGCAGGGAGGCCGTCAGTGTCGTGGTCTCGGCGCCGAGTTGAGCGAGGATCAGCGTCACGGCCAGCGGGTGCGTGATGTACGGGTCGCCGCTCTTGCGGGTCTGGCCGCGGTGCGAGGATTCGGCGAGGACGTAGGCGCGGCGCAGTGCGTCCAGGTCGGCGCGGGGATGATGGGCCCGGTGCACCTGCGCGACGTGCTCGATCGCGTCCGGCAGCGTGCCGCGGGTGGCAGACCTCAGGAGGGCGGCACGGCTGAGCTTCCGTAGGTTTCGCACCGCGTCCATGGGCACCTCCCGCTCGTGAACCCCGGTTTCGTCCCGGGGTCCGACTCTACCGAGCCCATCACGTGCTGCTCACCGCCTCCCGGCGGCAGTGAGAGGGATCACCCGGTCGAGCGACGTTTGTGCGGAAGTGAACGGCGGACACGGCTGACGGAGCGACACCCGGGAGTGCAGCGGCGAGGGGTGACGGGGATTCAGGCAGGTGTGACGGGGCTTCACCCTGGCGTGACGGAGCTTCAGCCGGCGAGGCAGGCCGGGTCGAGGACGCCCTCGGCCACGATCACCGCCGGGCCCGTCATCTCGATCTCCCCGTCGGCGCGTTCGGTGATGACCAGACGTCCGCCGGGGACGTCGACGGTGTAGGTGACGGGTGCTCCGTCGGCGGCCGGGTCGGCACCGTCGCGGCGTGCGGCGGCGACCATCACCGCGCAGGCACCCGTACCGCAGGAACGGGTCTCGCCGGAGCCGCGTTCGTGGACGCGGAGAGCGACGTGGCGCGGCCCGCGGTCGACGACGAACTCGACGTTGACGCCGTCGGGGTAGGCCGTCGCCGGGGTGACCAGCGGGGGGTCGAGCAGGCGCCCGGCGTGGTCCAGGTCGTCGACGAAGACGACGGCGTGCGGGTTGCCCATGCCGACGTGCCGGGCGGGCCAGCTGCGGTCGCCGACGGTCACCGTGACGTCGCCCTCGGGGAGCGCGGCACGGCCCATGCAGACGGTGACGGGTCCGGCGGCGGGGGCCCCGAACGCCCCGGTGGGTGCGTCCTTGGCGAGGTGGACCCGCCGCAGCCCGGCGCGGGTGGCCACGACGAGATCGCCGGGCGGCACCAGGCCGGCACGGTGCAGGTAGCGGGCGAAGACGCGGACGCCGTTGCCGCACATCTCGGCGATGCTGCCGTCGGCGTTGCGGTAGTCCATGAACCACTCGGCGTCGCCCGCCGTCTCCCGGGCCTCGGGGTGCGCGGCGGAGCGTACGACGCGGAGCAGGCCGTCGCCGCCCACTCCGGCCCGGCGGTCGCACAGGCGCCGTACGGCTGCGGCGTCCAGCGCGAGGGCGCCGTCCGGGTCGGGGACGATCACGAAGTCGTTCTCGGTGCCGTGCCCCTTGAGGAACGGCACGGGCTGCGCGGTGCTCACGGCATCGATCGTATCGGCAGACGTGGCCTGCGGGCGCGGCGCGCCCCGGGGGCCGACGGCGGGGGTGCGGACGGCCCGGGGCCCGAGCTGCGGCGCGGGCTCAGCCGGAGAGACGGGCGACCCGCCACAGGGCGAGCGCGGCGAGGGTGCCGACCACGGCGGTGTAGGCGAGCACCACCCGCCAGTTCGCTCTCTCGCCGGACCCCGGCGCGGGCAGGCCCGGCCAGACGTGCCCGACGCGCCGGGCGGCGATCACACCCCATCCGGCGGCGCAGCAGCAGATCAGCAGGCCGAGCATGGCCACCACGGCGCCGGAACGGCCGCCGGGCTCGAAGGCCAGCGGGAAGGCGAACATGAGCGAGCCGAGGGCGCCCAGTATCACGATGGGCGCGAGCTGCCAGAGCCGTAGCCGGCGCGGGGGCCGCAGTTCGTGCGGCTCGACCGGCGGGTCCTGGTCGGGAAGGTCCTCGTCGCCGATCTCGTCCCGGACCGCGGAGGTCGGGGAGTAGTCCAGGTAGGCCCCGTACTCCACTGCGGACTCTTCGTCGTCACGAGGGCCGGCTGCCATCGCCACGTGCCCTCCACTCCTGCTGAACAACTCGAACGATGGTCGATGATGGCACGCCGGAAGGGCCGTCCAGCACGCTCAGGACGTCCCGATGCCATCACGTGATCAGGCTGTGACCGGTCGTTCGAGCAAGGCCAGTGCCGCGCCCGTCAGGCCGTCCCGCGCGGCGTCCGCACCGCTGAGCCAGTGCACCCGCGGGTCCCGCCGGAACCAGGAGTCCTGGCGGCGGGCGAAGCGCTTGGTGGCCCGTACGGTCTCCGCGCGGGCCTCGTCCTCCGTGCAGTCGCCCGCGAGGGCCGCCAGCACCTGCTGGTAGCCGAGAGCGCGGGACGCCGTGCGGCCCTCCCGCAGCCCTTCCCGTTCCAGCGCGCGGACCTCGTCGACCAGGCCGGCCTCCCACATCCGGTCGACCCTGCGGGCGATCCGCCCGTCCAGCTCGGGACGCGGCACCTCGACGCCGATCTGCAGCGTGTCGTAGACGGACTCGTGGCCGGGGAGGTTCGCGGTGAAGGGGCGGCCGGTGATCTCGATGACCTCCAGCGCCCGCACCACGCGCCTGCCGTTGCTGGGCAGGATGGCGCGCGCCGCCTGCGGGTCCGCGGCCGCGAGACGGGCGTGCAGCGGACCGGAGCCGCCCTCGGCGAGTTCGGCCTCCAGGCGGGCCCGGACGTCCGGGTCGGTGCCGGGGAACTCCATCACGTCGATGGCGCCGCGCACGTACAGACCCGAGCCGCCGACCAGCACCGGCACGCGGCCTGCGGCGAGCAGCCGCTCGATCTCCGCCCGGGCCAGCCGCTGGTACTCGGCCACGCTGGCCGCCTCGGTGACGTCCCAGACGTCCAGGAGGTGGTGCGGAACGTCCCGCCGCTCCGGCCCGGTCAGCTTGGCCGTGCCGATGTCCATGCCGCGGTAGAGCTGCATGGAGTCGGCGTTGACGATCTCGCCCCCCAGCCGGCGCGCCAGCTCGACGGCGAGATCGGACTTGCCGGCGGCGGTGGCGCCGACGACGGCCACGACCTGGCACGACGGCGGTGCTTCGGGGGTGCGGGATGGAGCTGTCACAGCGCCAGTCTCGCAAACGCGCGGCGGCTCGCTCACGGCGGGCGAGTTGTCACATGCCCGGATATGACCCAGGGTGGATATGGGCGATTTCGCCCCGCTTCATCACGAGCGCCCCACACTCTCAGCAGTCCACAGGAAAGGTGACCGCCATGAGCTTCATGGACAAGGTCAAGGGCATGCTCGGCCAGCACGGCGACAAGGCCGACCAGGGCATGGAGAAGGCCGGGAGCACTCTGGACGAGCGCACCGGCGGCAAGCACAGCGACAAGATCGACACCGGCACGCAGAAGGGCCAGGAGGCGATGGACCGCTGGACGCAGGAAGGGGGCCAGGGCGGCGACGAGGCCGGAGGCCGCGGCGGTGGCAGCGCGGCCTGAGCCGTCGCGCAACGGGGGCGACGGGGCAGCGGAGCGGGGGCGGCCGACGGGCCGCCCCCGCTCCCGTACGTGTGCCGGCCGCGCCCGGCCGCCACCCCCCGGTCTCAGGACCAGCCGGCGACCAGGTAACCCACGCCGTACGGGGCGGCGTCGTACAGGAGCCGCCCGGTGAGCCCGGCGTCCTCCGCCGCCCCGGCCAGGACCTGCCATCCGGCGCGGCCGGACGCGCCCAGTTCGTACGCCTGCTCCTCGTCGAGCGCGAGGAGCGCGGACACGTCGGCGGCTCCCAGCGCCCTCGCCACCGACGCGTCGAAGTCGGCGGCGCGCGGGTCGAAGTAGCCCGGCGCCTTCAGCGTGCGGCACGTGGTGCCGTCGCCCATGACGAGAAGGGCCACACGGGGCGCCGATCCGGCGATCTCCCGCCCGGTCTCGGCACACCGCGCCCCGGCGAGCGGCTCCCCCACGCCCAGACCCTCCACCGGCGCGCCGGCCCACGCGGTGCGCTCGAGCAGCCAGCCGCCGACCGCCAGCGAGGGCGGCAGCTCGTGCGCCTGCGGAGCCGCTTCGGAGGCGGGGCCCAGCGTCACGTCCAGGCCGACCCCGAAGCCGCGGAACGAGCCGCGCGCCCCCTGCGGGTACGGGCCCCGCGCGGAGGGCTCCGCCGGCCCGACGACGACCAGCCGGTCGGGCCGGGCGGCGGCCAGCACCGCGAGCGCGTCGAAACAGGCGGCGCGCGCGTCGTCCATCTCGGGGGCGGCGCCCCCCGCGACCTCGGGCACCAGCAGCGGCGGACACGGGCACACGGCGGCGGCGACAAGCATGACGGCAGCTTACGGCCCGCACGCCGTGCGGCTCGTGGGACGCACGGCGCGGCGGACGCCGCCACAGGACACGGCCCGGCGCCCGTACGAGCAGGGGACGCGCGGACCGGCCGGCAGCAGGGAGGCGCGGCGCGAAGACTCAGCAGACGCTGCAGCCGCCGCCCGCGGACGCCGGCTGCGGCGCGGGGGCGCCGACGGTGGGCAGGCCGAGCATCACGCCGCCGCCCGCGGAAGCCGGCTCGGGCTCGGCGTTGCGCCGCTCCCAGGCGTCGCCCGCGCGGGTGCGGCGCACGGCCCGCGCCGGGCCCTCGGCGAGCAGGTGGTGCGGGGCGGCGTAGGTGACCTCGGTCTCGACCACGTCGCCGGGACGTACCGGCTCCTCGGGGCGGGCGAAGTGCACCAGCCGGTTGTCCCGGGCACGGCCGGACAGCCGCCGGGTGGCGTCGTCCTTCCGGCCCTCGCCCTCGGCGACCATGACCTCCAGAGTGCGCCCGACCTGCTTCTTGTTCTCCGCCCAGGAGATCTCCTCCTGGAGCGCGACCAGCCGCTCGTAGCGCTGCTGGACGACGGCCTTGGGGATCTGGTCGTCCATCTCGGCGGCCGGCGTGCCGGGGCGCTTGCTGTACTGGAAGGTGAACGCCTGCGCGAAGCGGGACTCGCGCACGACGTGCAGCGTCTCCTCGAAGTCCTCCTCGGTCTCGCCGGGGAAGCCCACGATGATGTCGGTGGAGATCGCCGCCTCCGGGATCGACGCGCGGACCTTCTCGATGATGCCGAGGAAGCGGTCCTGCCGGTAGCTGCGGCGCATGGCCTTCAGCACCCGGGACGAGCCGGACTGCAGCGGCATGTGCAGCTGCGGCATCACGTTCGGCGTCTCGGCCATCGCCGCGATCACGTCGTCGGTGAAGTCGCGCGGGTGCGGGGAGGTGAAACGGACGCGCTCCAGCCCGTCGATCCGTCCGCAGGCGCGCAGCAGCTTGCCGAACGCCTCGCGGTCCCCGATGTCGCTGCCGTAGGCGTTGACGTTCTGGCCGAGCAGGGTGATCTCGCTGACGCCCTCGGCCACCAGCGCCTCCACCTCGGCCAGGATGTCGCCGGGCCGACGGTCCTTCTCCTTGCCGCGCAGCTGCGGCACGATGCAGAAGGTGCAGGTGTTGTTGCAGCCGACGGAGACCGAGACCCAGGCGGCGTACGGGCTCTCGCGACGGGTCGGCAACGTGGAGGGGAACGCCTCCAGCGACTCGGCGATCTCGACCTGCGCCTCCTGCTCGACGCGGGCGCGCTCCAGCAGCACCGGCAGCTTGCCGACGTTGTGCGTGCCGAAGACCACGTCGACCCACGGCGCGCGCCGGACGATGGTGTCCCGGTCCTTCTGCGCCAGGCAGCCGCCGACGGCGATCTGCATCCCGGGGCGGGCGGCCTTCCTGGGCGCCAGCTGCCCGAGGTTGCCGTACAACCGGTTGTCGGCGTTCTCGCGCACCGCACAGGTGTTGAACACCACGACGTCGGCGCCGTCGGCGCCCTCGGGGGCACGCTCGTAACCGGCGTCCTCCAGCAGGCCCGCCATCCGCTCGCTGTCGTGAACGTTCATCTGGCAGCCGAACGTCCGCAGCTCATAAGTCTTCGCACTCATCTCAGTCGACCAGGGTACGCCGTCCGCTGTGACGCACCTCCTCCCGTCCCGCACTCCCCCGCGGCGGCCCACCGATGGCAGGATGCGGCGGTCATGACCGCATCCCGCTTCCTCGCCCCCCGCCCAGGCGTCCCGGGAGGCCGCGCGCTCGGCGGCGCCGCCCTCCTCGTGGTGCTCGGGCTGCTCGCGTGGTGGCTGGTGCCCGCGGGCCCCGCCCAGCCGCGCGGCACGCTCACGTTCGCCACCGGCGTGCCCACCGGGGTGTACCAGCAGTACGGCTCGCTGCTGAAGCAGCGCCTGGCGCGGGACGTGCCCGGGCTGAGCATGGAGCTGGTGCCGAGCCAGGGGTCGGTGCAGAACATCGACATGCTGGTCTCCGGGGAGGCCGACTTCACCATCGCCCAGTCCGACGCCGTCGCCGCCCACCTGAAGCAGGGCGGCGAGGGCGGGGACGGGCTGCGGGCGGTCGCGCGGCTCTACGACGACTACATGCAGCTCGTGGTCCCGGCCGAGTCGCCCGTCCGGGAGGCCCGCGACCTGCGGGGACTGCGGGTCGGGATGGGCGAGGAGCGTTCCGGGGTCAGCCTGGTCGCCGGGCGGCTCCTGGAGGCGGCCGGCCTGGACCGGGGGAAGGACATCGACGCGGTCCCGGCGGGCATCGACGTCATGCCCGGAATGCTGGAGAACGGCGAGCTGGACGCGTTCTTCTGGTCCGGCGGTCTGCCCACGGGCGCCATCGAGGACCTCGCCGTCATGGACCACATCCGCCTGGTGCCGCTCGGCGCGCTCATGCCGCGCCTGCACCGCATGGAGCCCGAGACCCGGCACTACCGGGCAGCGGTGATGCCCGGCGACGCCTATCCGAGCGTGCAGCAGGGCGAGCCGGTGGACACCATCGCGGTGAGCAACCTCCTGGTCACCACCGCGGACGCGGACCCCGCGGTGACCGAGGCCCTGACCCGTTCGCTGATCCGCAGCCGGGACACCATCGGGCAGCGGGTGCACGCGGCCCAGAAGGTCGACCTGCGGACCGCGATCTACACCGACCCGCTGCGCCTGCACACCGGGGCACAGCGCTACTACCGGGCCGTCAAACCGTGACGGCGGTGCCGCGGGACGCGCACGGGGGTTCCGGCACCGGGCGGTGACGGGTACGGATGGCGTGGGGCCGCCCGCCGAACGACCCCGGCGGGGGCCGGTGCCCGCCGGCCCGCGCGTCCGTCCCGCCCGAGCGAAGGAGCCGCCGACATGCACGACGAACGCAGCACCGTCGAAGCCCGCCTGCGTCGCGTACTGGACGAACGGGTCAGGCCCGCCGTGCACGGCTCGCCGGTGCCGCTGACGGTGGAGCGCTGGGAGGCGCCGGGCGAACCGGTGCCGGTGTCCGAGGGGCTGGCGGCGACGTACGGACCGGCGGCCGTGGGTGAGGAATGGGGGCCGGCCTGGGGCACCACCTGGTTCCGGCTGACCGGGCGGGTGCCCGCGGAGTGGGCCGGACGGCGGGTCGAGGCGCTGCTCGACCTCGGTTTCGACCGGGACATGCCGGGCTTCCAGTGCGAGGGCCTGGTGCACCGCGCGGACGGCGAGGTGGTGAAGGGCCTCAGCCCGCGGAACGCCTGGGCGCCCGTCGCCGCGCCGGCCGCGGGCGGCGAGGAGGTCGAGCTGTACGTCGAGGCGGCGTCCAACCCGGTCCTCAACACGCCGCAGACGCCGACGTACCAGGGCGACCGGCTCACCGCGGACGGCGGCCCGCTGTACCGGCTCGGGCGGATGGACCTGGCGGTGTTCCGCCCCGAGGTGTGGGAGCTGGTCCACGACCTGGAGGTGGCGGATGCGCTGATGCGTGAACTGCCGCTGGAGGACGCCCGGCGCTGGGAGCTGCTGCGCGCCCTCGGCGAGGCGCTGGACGCCGTGGACCTCGCGGACGTTCCCGGCACCGCCGCGCGGGGCCGGGAACGACTCGCCGGCGTGCTGGCGACACCGGCCCGGCCGTCCGCGCACCGCATCAGCGCGGTGGGCCACGCGCACATCGACTCGGCCTGGCTGTGGCCGCTGCGGGAGACCGTGCGGAAGGTCGCGCGCACCGCGTCCAACACGGTGGCGCTGATGGACGACCATCCCGAGTACGTCTTCGCGATGTCGCAGGCCCAGCAGTACGCCTGGCTCAAGGAGCACCGGCCCGAGGTGTACGCCCGGGTGCGGAAGAAGGTGGCGGACGGGCAGTTCGTACCGGTCGGCGGGATGTGGGTGGAGTCGGACACCAACATGGTCGGCGGCGAGGCCATGGCGCGCCAGTTCCTCTACGGGAAGCGGTTCTTCCTGGAGGAGTTCGGGGTGGAGACGAAAGAGGTGTGGCTGCCGGACTCCTTCGGCTACACGGCGGCGATGCCGCAGATCGTGCACCTGGCCGGCTGCCGCTGGTTCCTGACGCAGAAGATCTCCTGGAGCCGCACGAACCCCTTCCCGCACCACACCTTCTGGTGGGAGGGCATCGACGGCACCCGGGTGTTCACCCACTTCCCTCCGGTCGACACCTACAACTCCGACCTGAGCGGCCGGGAGATGGCGCACGCGGCCCGCAACTACCGCGACAAGGGCGGCGGCACGCGTTCACTCGCCCCGTTCGGCTGGGGCGACGGCGGGGGCGGCGCGACCCGCGAGATGCTGGCCCGCGCGGCCCGGCTGGCGGACCTGGAGGGCTCGCCGCGGGTGACCGTGGAACGGCCGTCGGCGTTCTTCGAGAAGGCCCACGAGGAGTACCCGGACGCGCCGGTGTGGGCGGGTGAGCTGTACCTGGAGCTGCACCGCGGCACGTACACCTCGCAGGCGAAGACCAAGCAGGGCAACCGGCACAGCGAGTCGCTGCTGCGCGAGGCCGAACTGTGGTCGGCCACCGCGGCGCTGCGCGTCCCCGGCTTCGGCTACCCGTACGAGGAGCTGGAGCGGATCTGGAAGACGGTGCTGCTGCACCAGTTCCACGACATCCTGCCCGGTTCCTCGATCGCCTGGGTGCACCGGGAGGCGCGGGAGACGTACGCGCGCGTCAGGGCCGGACTGGAGGCGCTGATCGACGCCGCACAGCGGGCGCTGGCCGGGGAGGGCACCGAGGACGTCGTCTTCAACGGCGCCCCGCACGCCCGCAACGGCGTCCCCGGCGGCGGGGCGGCCCTGCCGGTCCGCGCCGGCGAACCGGTGACCGCCCGGGAGCGGGACGGCGGCGGCTGGGTGCTGGACAACGGGCTGCTGCGTGTCGAGATCGACGACCGGGGCCTGGTCGTCTCCGCCGCCGACTACCTGGCCGCGCTGCGCGACGCCGTGCCGCCGGGCGGGGCGGCGAACCTGCTCCAGCTCCACCCGGACTTCCCCACCGCCTGGGACGCCTGGGACGTCGACTCCTACTACCGCAACAACGTCACCGACCTGACCGAGGCCGACGAGGTGTCGCTGTCCGCGAACGACCCGGGCGAGGCGACGGTGCGGGTGGCGCGCAGCTTCGGCAACGGCTCGTCGGTGGTGCAGCTGCTCACCCTGCGGTCCGGCGAACGGCGGCTGGACATCGACACGGAGGTGGACTGGCACGAGTCGGAGACCTTCCTCAAGGCCGCGTTCCCGCTGGACCTCAAGGCCGAGCGGTCCGCCGCGGAAACCCAGTTCGGGCACGTCCACCGGCCGACCCACACCAACACCTCGTGGGAGGCGGCCAAGTTCGAGATCTGCGCGCACCGCTGGATCCACGTCGCCGAACCCGTGTGGGGCGTGGCGCTGGTCAACGACTCGACGTACGGACACGACGTCACCCGGGACGTCCGTGCGGACGGCGGCCAGACGACGACCGTACGGCTGTCGCTGCTGCGCGCGCCCCGCTATCCGGACCCGGAGACCGACCAGGGCGGCCACCGTCTGCGGTACGCCCTCGCGGTCGGCGCGGACGAGCCCGCCGCCGTGCGCGAGGGCCACTGGATCAACCTGCCGGAGCGTGTGGTGCGCGGATCCGGCGCGTCCGTGCGGCCCCTGGTCGCCGTCGACGGGGAGCAGGTCGTGGTGGAGGCGGTGAAGCTGGCGGAGGACCGCAGCGGCGACGTGATCGTACGACTGTACGAGGCGCACGGCGGGCGGGCGCGGACGGCGCTGACGGCGGGCTTCCCGGTGCGGTCGGTGACCGAGACCGACCTGCTGGAACGGCCCCTGGACCCGCCGCTCGCCGACGTGGGTCCTCTCGTCGGCGACGGCACGGTGGAGCTGACGCTGCGGCCGTTCCAGATCGTCACGCTGCGTCTGACGGCTGCGGGTTGACGGCTGTGTAGACGCTGCGGGTTCACGGCTGCGGGTCGACGGCTGCGGGTTCACGGCGTGTCGTCGGCCGCCGACCCTGAGGCCGCTCGGCCGCCGGGCGGGCTTCTCCGGGAGCCCGCCCGGCGGCGGGCGGTCAGGCGTCCGCCGCCGTGAGGGCGCGCGCGCAGGCGCGCAGCGCCTCGGGCCGCGCCCCGTGGAACGCACCGGCCAGGTGGCCGTCCGGGCGGACCGCGAGCACGGTGTGTGCCGTCGCCCCCGGGTACTCCTCCACGACCACCAGCTCCGCCGCCAGCGGCAACGCCTCGACCGCCGCCGCCAGTTCGGGCATCAGCCCGGCCCGCAGCCAGTGCCGGCTGGCCCACACCCCCGTCCCCGGCGCGACGAGCGCCACCACCAGGTCGCCGCCGCGGCCGCCCAGCCGCTCCCGCAGCCGGGTGCGGGAGCCGTCCAGCAGGACCACCGGCACGTCCCGGACCGGTTCACCGGGCGCGGTGTCCGTACGCACGGCGTGCTTGCCGTCCACGGCGAGCGGCGAACGGTCGTACACGGGCGCGCAGCCGAGCGGCCCGCGGCCGAGGTGGCCGTCCGTCAGCAGCCCCAGAGGGCCGCCCGCGCCGCCCCCGGGCAGCAGCGTGCGCAGCCCGCCCCCGCCACGCCGTACGAACGGCAGCGCCTGGTCGACCGCGCGCAGCCGGGCGCCCACGGCGGCGCGGCGTTCGGCGGAGTAGCTGTCGAGGAGCGCCTCGTCGGCGTCCGTGCCGCGCGCGCCGTGGTGCCAGGCGAGCGCCAGCTTCCACGCCAGGTTGGCCGCGTCCCGCAGCCCTTCGTCGACGTTCTGCACGCCCAGCGCCCCGGCCAGGTGGGCGGCGTCCCCGGCGAGGAAGGCCCGCTGCACCCGCCACCTGCGCGCGAGGCGCTGGTGGGTCGCGTACACCCCGGTGTCGAGGAGTTCGTAGGCCGGGGGCGCCTCGTCGGCCGACCCCTGATGCAGCAACGCCAGCGTGGCGTGCACCCGGTCGAGCATCTCCTCCGGCGTGACCAGGTCGCCCCGGGGCGGCAGCAGCCAGTCCAGGCGCCAGGCGCCGCGCGGCAGCGGCCGGGCGGTCAGCTCCCCGCCCCGGCCGCCGGGGTCCCGATGCAGCAGCGCCTCGTCCGGCCGGGGCAGCCGGGTGCGGACGGCGGCGACGGCGTACCGCTCGACGGACGTCCGGCCGGCGAACCCGACGCCCAGCAGCTTGCGCACCGTGGAGCGGGCACCGTCACAGCCGACCAGATAACTGCCGCGCCACCACGTGCCGCCGGGGCCACGGGTGTGGGCGGTGACGCCCTCGGCGTCCTGCTCGAGGGTGTCGAGCCGGCTTCCGGTGGCGATCCGCACCAGCTTCTCGTCGGCGAGGGCCTCGCGGAGGGCGTGCTCCAGCCGGTACTGCTCGACGTGCAGCGAGGACGTCTCGTCGTCCAGTTCCACCCGTTCGACGCACTGGCGGCGTCGTTCGGTCCGCCAGACGCGCCAGCGCGCGGTCTCCACGCCCGGCAGCAGGGCCGCCGTCTGCGGGCGCAGCACACAGGTGCGAGCGGCCCGCCGCACGACCTCGCCGTCCCCGGCGTCGAGCACGACGGACGGAACGGAACGGCGCGCGAGCGCCAGAGCCAGCGCCAGCCCGACCGGGCCCGCGCCGGCGACGATCACCGGTTCCACAGCGTGCGGCCCTCACGGTCCACGGAGACGAGCGGAGTTGACGCTGACGGAGCCCGGTGCACGATCACCCCAGGTATGCAACCCACTGCCCGTCCCCCCGTCAAGCGGGGGAACGGGCAGTGGTGTTGCCGTCGGCCGGGTAGCCGGGGAGTCAGGCCTTCGTGCCGGGCTCCTCGTACTCCATGTCCTCCGTCGCCCCGCCGTGCACGACCGCACCGGTGGTGCGCTTGCCACGCCGGATGCGGGCCTCGATCCAGCCGGCGAACTGGGTGAGTATCAGGTTGAGGACGACGTAGATGATCCCGACCACCGTGAACGTCGCGATCGTGTTGGCTCCGTAGTTGGCGGAGATCGTGCTCGCCTGGTTCATCAGATCGGCGAACCCGAGGATCGCACCACCGAGAGCGGTGTCCTTCACGATCACGACGAGCTGGCTGACCAGGGCGGGCAGCATCGCGGTAACGGCCTGTGGCAGCAGCACGAAGACCATCAGCTGCCACTTGCGCATGCCGATCGCCTTGGCGGCGTCCGTCTGGCCGTTGGGCAGCGACAGGATGCCGGCGCGGACGATCTCGGCGATCACGGACGCGTTGTACAGCACCAGGCCGGTGACGACCGCGTACAGCGGCCGCACTTCGGAGTCGATGTCCGTGTACAGGGCGTAGGCCTGGTTGGCGAACACCATCATCAGCAGCACGGGGATGGCGCGGAACAGTTCCACCAGGAAGCCTGCGGGCGTGCGGATCCACCTGTGGTCGGACAGCCGGGCGATGCCGAGAAGTGCACCGATCGGGAGGGCCAGCACGATGGAGAGCGCCGCCGCTTTCAGCGTGTTGCCGAGCCCGGGAAGGATGTAGGTGGTCCACACCCGGGAGTCGGTGGCGAACGGCCCCCACTTCTCCTGGGTGAGCTGGTCCTTGGAGGCGAGGGTGTCCAGTACCCACCAGGCGACGAGCGCGAAGACCGCCAGGAAGAGGACGGTGTAGAGGATGTTCCGCACCTTCGCCTTGGGGCCCGGAGCGTCGTACAGAACGGACAGGTTGCTCATCGCTTCACCGCCACACGCTTGCCCACCCAGCCGAGGAACAGACCGGTCGGGAGGGTGAGGACCACGAACCCGAAGGCGAAGACGGCGAAGACCAGGAAGATCACGTCGCTCTCGAACTCGATCATTTCCTTCATCAGGAGCGCCGCCTCGGCCACCCCGATAGCGGCCGCCACCGTCGTGTTCTTCGTCAGGGCGATCAGCACGTTCGCCAGGGGAGCCACCACCGAGCGGAATGCCTGAGGCAGCACGATGAGGTTCAGCACCTGGGTGAACTTCAGGCCCAGCGCCCGCGCCGCCTCGGCCTGTCCGACCGGCACGGTGTTGATGCCCGAGCGCAACGACTCACAGACGAAGCACGCGTGGTAGGCGACCAGACCGAGAATCGCCAGCTTGAAGCTGATCTCCTTCGAGGTGCCGCCGCCCAGTTCGATACCCAGTGTCTGGTACAGAGCCAGCGAGGTCGCCACGATGATCAGGGTGAGGGGAGTGTTCCGCACGGTGTTGATGTACACCGTGCCGAAACCGCGCATCACCGGTACCGGGCTCACTCGCATCGCGGCCAGCATGGTTCCCCAGACGAGGGAACCTATCGCCGACCAGAGGGTCAGCTGGACCGTGACCCAGAACGCCCCCAACACGTCGTAATCATTGAGAAAGTCGAACACGTTCTCCCGCGCTCTCGCCGTTGCGGACGTGGCGCGCCACCCCGGTCAGGGCGGCGCGCCACCTTGCCGCGTGCTTACGTCAGCTGCCTTCGGTGATCTGCGGCGCGGAGCCGTACTCGTAGTCGGCAGGGCCGAAGTGCTTCTCGGCGAACTTCTTCCAGGAGCCGTCGTCGAACATCTTCTGGATCGCGTCGTTCACCTTCTTCTGCATCTCGGTGTCGCCCTTCTTGACGCCGATGCCGTAGGGCTCGTCACTCAGGTTGAGGCCCAGGAGCTTGAACTTGCCCTGGTGCGACTTCTGGGCGGCGAAACCGGCGAGGATGCTGTCGTCGGTGGTCAGCGCATCGACCTTCTTGTTGAGCAGACCCGTCAGGCACTCGGAGTAGGTCCCGTACTCCTGGAGGTCGGCCTTGGGCGCGAAGTCCTTCTTCACGTTCGCCGCGGAGGTGGAACCGGTGACGGAGCAGAGGTTGAGCTCCGCGTCGTTCAGGTCGCTCTTGGACTTGATCTCGTCGTAGTCCTTGCGCACCAGCAGGTCCTGGTGAGCAACCATGTACGGGCCGGCGAAGGAGACGCGCTCCTTGCGCTCCGGGGTGATGGAGTACGTGGCGGCGATCATGTCGACGTCACCGTTCACGATGAGGTTCTCCCGGTCGGCGCTGGGAGCCTCCTTCCAGGTGATGTCGCTCTCCTTGTAGCCGAGCTCCTTGGCCACGTAGGTCGCCACGTCGACGTCGAAGCCGGCGTAGTCGCCGTCCGGGGTCTTCAGACCGAGGCCCGGCTGGTCGAACTTGATGCCGATGGTGACGCCGTCTTCGGAGTCGCTGCCGCTGCCGCCGCCGCAGGCGGTCGCGGTGAGGGCGAGGACGACTGCGGCGGCAGCCGCGATGCTGGTCTTGCGGAGGGTCATGGTGAACATCCTTGGGGTTGCGTCGTTGCAGGTGATCGTGCGGTGAGCGCCGCCGCTCAGTGGTGCAGGATCTTCGACAGGAAGTCCTTGGCGCGTTCGCTGCGCGGGTTGCTGAAGAACTGGTCGGGAGTAGCCTCCTCGACGATCTTGCCGTCGGCCATGAAGACCACGCGGTTCGCCGCGGAGCGCGCGAAGCCCATCTCGTGGGTGACGACGACCATGGTCATCCCCTCACGTGCGAGCTGCTGCATGACCTCGAGGACCTCGTTGATCATCTCGGGGTCGAGCGCGGAGGTGGGCTCGTCGAAGAGCATCACCTTGGGGTCCATGGCCAGGGCGCGGGCGATGGCCACGCGCTGCTGCTGACCGCCGGACAGCTGCGCCGGGTACTTGTCGGCCTGGTTGGCGACGCCCACACGGTCCAGCAGGCGGCGCGCCTGCTCGTCGGCGGCCTTCTTGTCCGTCCGGCGGACCTTCAGCTGGCCCAGTGTCACGTTCTCGAGCACCGTCTTGTGCGCGAAGAGGTTGAAGGACTGGAACACCATGCCCACGTCCGCGCGCAGCTTGGCCAGCTCCTTGCCCTCCTGGGGCAGCGGCTTGCCGTCGATGGCGATGTAGCCCGAGTCGATGGTCTCCAGGCGGTTGATCGTGCGGCACAGCGTGGACTTGCCGGATCCCGAGGGGCCGATGACGACGACGACCTCGCCGCGCTCGATGGTCAGGTCGATGTCCTGGAGCACGTGCAGCGCACCGAAGTGCTTGTTGACGTTGTCCATGACGACCAGGCCGCTCGGCGCCGACTCCGGGCGTCCGGCGTCTCCGTCCTTGGTCACCGATAGTTTGCTCATCGGCGTGTAGCTCCGTCCTCGTCGGTTGCGAGGACCTTAGTGACCCGCCGCCACCAGCGTCATTACATCTGAGGGGAAATTGAGCATAACGATACGGCCACTTCCCAGCACACTACGTGAAACAGGTGACAGGGGACATTCCGGTGGCGTACCGACTGGATAACGGACATCGACGGCAACGCGACCACCCCTTGACTCACCTGCACGAATCCGCGTGGATGCAGTGCTGGACCGGAACGCCACACCCCCCGCGACCGCAACGGAGAGGACGTCGATGAGGCTGCTGCTCGTCGAGGACGACGACCACGTCGCCGCAGCGCTCTCCGCCGTGCTGCGACGCCACGGTTTCAGCGTGGTGCATGCCCGTGACGGAGAGGACGCGCTGCGCGAGCTGGTGCCGGACCCGGACGGGGCGCCGTTCTCGGTGGTCCTGCTGGACCTGGGGCTGCCCGGGCTGGACGGCTTCGAGGTGTGCGGCCGCATCCGCGCGCTCACCTCCACGCCGGTGATCATGGTGACCGCGCGGTCCGACGTGCGGTCCCGGATCCACGGGCTGAACCTGGGCGCGGACGACTACGTGGTCAAGCCGTACGACACCGGGGAGCTCCTGGCCCGCATCCACGCGGTCGCCCGGCGCAGCGCCGCAGAGGAGCCCGCCGCCGAGCCGGCCCCGGCGGACGACGTGCTGCGGCTGGGGGACGTTGCGGTGGAACTGCCCACCCGGCAGGTGTCGGTGGACGGCGAACCGGTCCCGCTGACCCGCAAGGAGTTCGACCTGCTGGCACTGCTGGCGCAGCGGCCGGGGGTCGTCTTCCGGCGCGAACAGATCATCAGCGAGGTGTGGCGAACCAACTGGGCGGGCACGGGCCGGACGCTGGAGGTCCACGTGGCGTCCCTCCGTTCCAAGCTCAAGCAGCCCAGCCTGATCGAGACGGTCCGCGGCGTCGGCTACCGGCTCGCCGTGCCCGGCGACTGGACCGCCTGAAGGCCGCCCGACCAAGGACCTCAACGGACCCACCTGATGCGCACCCGTCTGCTCCCCCTCCTCATCGTGCTCTTCGCCGGCGTACTGCTCGCGCTCGGTTTTCCGCTGGCCGCGAGCATGGCGGCAGCGGAGCAGCAGCGGCTGGTGGTCGACCGGATCGACGACACGGCGCGGTTCGCGTCACTGGCGCAGTTCGTCACCGCGCAGAGCGAACCCGGCGAGCGGCTGGACACGCTGCGCAGCGAACTGGACCGGTATCACGAGCTGTACGGCATCAGGGCAGGCGTCTTCTACCGGGACGGCGAGGCGATGGCCACCGCTCCCGAGGCGTCACGGGTTCCGGTCTCGGGGCCGGGGCGGCAGGCGTTCCAGGAGGCCCTCGCTGGACGCCGCAGTCACGACCCGGCACAGGTGTGGCCGTGGCAGGACGGCCGTGTCGCGGTGGCCTCCCCGGTGATCCGCGACGGTGATGTGGCCGCGGTCGTCTACATCGACTCCCCCACCGGTCCGCTGCGGTCCCGCATCGTGGAGAGCTGGATGCCGATCGTGATCGGCGAGGCCGCGGCGATGCTGCTGGCGGTGGCGGCCGCGCTGGTGCTGACCCGCTGGGTGCTGCGTCCGGTGGGCATCCTGGACCGGGCGACGCACGAGATCGCCACCGGACGGTTCAAGTCCAGGGTGGCGGCCTCCTGGGGGCCGCCGGAGCTGCAACGGCTGACGCGGTCGTTCAACGAGATGGCCGACCACGTGGAGGACGTGCTGGAGCAGCAACGCGCCTTCGTGGCTGACGCCTCCCACCAGCTGCGCAACCCGCTGGCCGCGCTGCTGCTCCGTATCGAACTCCTCGGGCTGGAACTCCCGGAGGGCAACGAGGAGTTCGCGTCGGTGCGCGCGGAGGGGAAGCGGCTGGCGCAGGTGCTGGACGGGCTACTGGACCTGGCGTCGGCCGAGCACTCGCCCGCCGACCTGCGGCTGACGGACGTGGCGGAGCTGGCGGCGGAGCGCGTGGCGGCGTGGGAACCGGCCGCGGCGCGGCGCGGGGTGACGCTCCGGGTCACCGGTGCCGCCGCGCTGACGGGGTGGGCCGACCCGGTGACCCTGTCGAGCGCGCTGGACGCGGTGGTGGACAACGCGGTCAAGTTCTCGCCGGACGGCGGCGCGGTGACGGTGCGCGCCTCGTCGGCGGGCCCGGACGTGCGGCTGGAGGTGGCGGACGAAGGGCCGGGGTTGTCGGAGGAGGAGTTCGAGCGGATCGGCGACCGCTTCTGGCGCAGCAACCGGCACCAGAACGTCGCGGGCTCCGGTCTCGGACTGTCCATCACGCGCGCTCTGCTGGCGGCGGGCGGAGCGGAGATCACGTACACGCCGAACCGGCCGCGCGGACTCCGGGTGATCGTCACCGTGCCCCGCAACCGGCCCGGAGGCTGACGGGCCCCGGACGTGGGCCGCGCACGGGCGGAGAGCAGGGTCGCCGCCGCCGGACCGCAGGGACCGCGGCGCCGACGCTCCCGCAGGCTCAGGCTTCGGGGAGGTGCTCCTCCAGCAGCTCCGGGTCCTCGCCCTCCTCTTCCAGCGCCTGCCGCACCACACGGAGGGCGAGGCCCTCCGCGTACCCCCTGCGGGCGAGCATCCCGGCCAGGCGGCGGATGCGCTTCTCCCGGGGCAGGCCTCGGGTGGTGCGCAGTTTCCGGTCGACCAGGGCGCGGGCCGTCTCCGCCTCCTGGTCGGAATCGAGGCGGCCGACGGCCTCGTCGACGGTGGCCGCGTCCACGCCCTTGGTGCGCAGCTCGCGGGCGAGGGCGCGGCGGGCCAGGCCGCGGCTGTGGTGGCGGGAGTCCACCCAGGCGTCGGCGAACGCCGCGTCGTCGATCAGTCCGACCTCTTCGAAGCGGTCCAGCACCTGCTGCGCCGCCTCGTCCGGGATCTCCCGTTTGCGGAGCGCGTCGGCGAGCTGCTGCCGCGTCCGCGGGGTGCCGGTGAGCAGGCGCAGGCAGATCGCCCGTGCCCGTTCCACCGGATCCTTCGGTTCCGCGCTCGGTTCAGCGGCACGGCGCGACGGCTCCGCCCCGGCCCTCGACGGGGCGGAGCCGTCGCTGTCTTCGGACACCGGCCAGTGGCTGCGCCGTGTCACGGACTAGCTCTTGGCCGTCGCGGCCTTGGCCGACTTGGTCTTCGACACCGGGGCCGGAACCGTCTTGCCCTCGGCCGCCGGAGCGGGAGCCGCAGCCGTGACCGCTGCGTCGGCGGGCGGTTCGCCGGCAGGGTCCTGGGGCTTCACGCCGATGCCCAACTTCTCCTTGATCTTCTTCTCGATCTCGTTGGCGAGGTCGGGATTGTCACGGAGGAACGTACGGGCGTTCTCCTTGCCCTGGCCGAGCTGGTCGCCCTCGTAGGTGTACCAGGCACCGGACTTGCGGATGAAGCCGTGCTCCACGCCCATGTCGATCAGGCCGCCCTCACGGCTGATGCCCACGCCGTAGAGGATGTCGAACTCGGCCTGCTTGAAGGGCGGGGCGACCTTGTTCTTGACGACCTTGACGCGGGTGCGGTTGCCGACCGCGTCGGTGCCGTCCTTGAGGGTCTCGATGCGGCGGATGTCGAGCCGGACCGAGGAGTAGAACTTCAGCGCCCGGCCACCGGTGGTCGTCTCAGGCGATCCGAACATGACGCCGACCTTCTCGCGGAGCTGGTTGATGAAGATCGCCGTGGTCTTCGACTGGCTGAGCGCACCGGTGATCTTCCGCAGCGCCTGGCTCATCAGGCGGGCCTGGAGACCGACGTGCGAGTCGCCCATCTCGCCCTCGATCTCGGCACGGGGCACCAGGGCGGCGACCGAGTCGACCACGATCAGGTCGAGGGCGCCGGAGCGGATGAGCATGTCGGTGATCTCGAGCGCCTGCTCGCCGTTGTCCGGCTGGGAGAGGATGAGGGAGTCGACGTCCACGCCGAGCTTCTTGGCGTACTCCGGGTCGAGGGCGTGCTCCGCGTCGACGAACGCGACAGTGCCGCCGGCGCGCTGCGCGTTGGCCACCGCGTGCAGCGTGAGCGTGGTCTTGCCGGAGGACTCCGGGCCGTACACCTCGACCACACGCCCGCGCGGCAGCCCGCCGACCCCGAGGGCGACGTCGAGAGCGGTCGAGCCGGTGGGGATCACCTCGACGGGCTCGTTCGGCCGCTCGCCGAGGCGCATCACGGCGCCCTTGCCGAATTGCCGTTCAATCTGCGCGAGTGCGGCGTCCAGCGCCTTCTCGCGGTCCGTACCAGCCATGGGTGCCACCCGGTTGCTCGCTTGAGTCGATCGCTTCACGTCGTCAGACGCTAGCGCCTGCCACTGACAATCCCGTCCCGACCGCGTACCGCAGCGGCCCGACCACTCCATGAGAATGGTTGTTCGATTTTTGTGTCAAGTGTCGCCATCTCCCTGTGGACGACGGAGAATTCGCAGGTCAGCGAGGTCTTTCGGCGGTCGGCAGGAGCGCGGAGCGGGCCGCACGGGAGAGAAGTGACCCCGAACGGGTCACCGCTTCTCCGCCGGTACCTCCATCGTCCGGCAGACCACCCGCCACACGTCCTTGGTGTTCCAGCCCGCCTCGAGCGCCTCGTGGACGGTGCGCCCGCCCAGCTCGGACATCACGTGGTCCCGCGCGAAGGAGTCGGCGTACGCCGCCCCGAAGTGGTCCGCCATCCGCTGCCAGAAGTCCGTCAACCGCATACCGCGAGTATCCCGCACCCCCGGCCCGGGCCGGACGCCGTTGTCGTACCCGGGGTGCACGATGGGTGACATGGCTCAGGGAAAGTCGGCGTCCGTCCTCGACGCGTTCTCCCCGGCGACCCGCGCATGGTTCGCCGGAGCGTTCCGCGCGCCCACCGCCGCGCAGGAGGGCGCGTGGCGGGCGCTGGCCGAGGAGTCCGACGCGCTGGTGGTCGCTCCCACGGGCTCCGGCAAGACGCTCGCCGCGTTCCTGGCCGCCCTCGACCGGCTGGCCTCCGTCCCGCCGCCCGCGGACCGCCTCAAGCGCTGCCGCGTGCTGTACGTCTCGCCGCTGAAGGCGCTCGCGGTCGACGTCGAGCGGAACCTGCGCAGCCCGCTCACCGGCATCCGTCAGGAGTCGGCCCGGCTGGGCCTGCCGGAGCCCGAGGTGCAGGTCGCCATCCGCTCCGGCGACACCCCGGCGGCGGACCGGCGTGCGCTGGCGCGCCGGCCGCCGGACATCCTCATCACCACGCCCGAGTCGCTGTTCCTCATGCTCACCTCCGCCGCCCGCGACGCGCTGTCCGGTGTGGAGACGGTGATCGTGGACGAGGTGCACGCGGTGGCCGGCACCAAGCGGGGCGCGCATCTGGCGCTGTCCCTGGAGCGCCTCGACGAACTGCTGGACCGGCCGGCCCGCCGGATCGGGCTCTCCGCCACGGTGCGGCCGGTGGACGAGGTGGCCCGCTTCCTCTCCCCGCAGCGGCGGGCCACGATCGTGCAGCCGCCGTCGGAGAAGCGCTTCGACCTCTCGGTCGTGGTGCCGGTGGAGGACATGGGCGAGCTGGGCGGCTCCCCGGTGCAGGACGGGTCGGCCGGATCGGGCGGGCCGGGCGGGCCGGGCGGCGGGGAGAAGCCGTCGATCTGGCCGTCCGTCGAGGAACGCATCGCCGATCTGGTCCAGGCACACCGCTCCACCATCGTCTTCGCCAACTCGCGCCGCCTCGCCGAACGGCTGTGCAACCGGCTCAACGAGATCGCGTACGAGCGCGCGACGGGCGAACCGCTCCCCGAGGAGCACTCCCCCGCCGAGGTCATGGCGCAGGCCGGAGCGGGCCGCGGCGCGCCCCCGCTGCTGGCCCGCGCCCACCACGGCTCGGTGTCCAAGGAGCAGCGCGCCCAGGTCGAGGAGGACCTCAAGGCGGGGCGGCTGCCCGCCGTGGTGGCCACCTCCAGCCTGGAGCTGGGCATCGACATGGGCGCCGTGGACCTGGTGATTCAGGTGGAGTCGCCGCCGTCGGTGGCCTCCGGCCTCCAGCGGGTCGGACGCGCCGGCCACCAGGTGGGGGCCGTCTCCGCCGGGGTGGTCTTCCCCAAGTACCGGGGGGATCTGGTGCAGGCCGCGGTGGTGACCGAGCGGATGCGTGAGGGCGCCATCGAGGCGCTGCGCGTCCCCGCCAACCCCCTCGACGTGCTGGCCCAGCAGATCGTCGCCATGACGGCCGTCGACTCCTGGGACGTGGACGCCCTGCTCGCCGTGGTCCGCCGTGCCGCGCCGTTCTCCTCGCTTCCGGAGTCGGCGTACACCGGGGTGCTCGACATGCTCGCCGGCCGGTACCCCTCCGACGCCTTCGCCGAGCTGCGGCCCCGCCTGGTGTGGGACCGGGTCGCCCGCACGATCACCGGGCGGCCCGGCGCGCAGCGGCTCGCCGTCACCTCCGGGGGCACCATCCCGGACCGCGGCCTGTTCGGCGTGTTCCTGGCGGGCGCCGACCCGAAGAAGGGCGGCGGCCGGGTCGGGGAGCTGGACGAGGAGATGGTGTACGAGTCCCGCGTCGGCGACGTGTTCACCCTCGGCACCACGACGTGGCGCATCGAGGACATCACCCGCGACCGGGTGCTGGTCACCCCGGCGCCCGGCCAGGCCGGCCGGCTGCCGTTCTGGAAGGGCGACCAGCTCGGCCGTCCGCTGGAACTCGGCCGCGCCCTGGGCGCGTTCCTCCGCGAGATCGGCGGCCTGTCCGCCGAGGACGCCCGTGCCCGGCTCACGAGCGCCGGCCTCGACGCGTTCGCCGCCGGGAACGTGCTGGCCTACCTGGACGAGCAGCGCACCGCCTGCGGCCACGTCCCCGACGACCGCACCGTCGTGGTCGAACGGTTCCGCGACGAGCTGGGCGACTGGCGGGTCGTGGTGCACTCGCCCTTCGGGGCACAGGTGCACGCGCCGTGGGCGCTGGCGCTGGGGGCACGTCTCACCGAGCGGTACGGCATGGACGCGCAGGTGATGCACGCCGACGACGGCATCGTGCTGCGTCTGCCGGACGCGGGCCTGATGGGCCTGGACATGTTCGAGCCGGGCGCGGACGCCGCGGGCGCGGACGGAGCGGATGCGGGGTTCGCGGACGACCCGGAGAAGCCGCCGCTCGGCGCGCAGGACGTGCTCTTCGACAAGGGCGAGGTGGACCAGCTGGTCACCGACCAGGTCGGCGGGTCGGCGCTGTTCGCGGCGCGGTTCCGCGAGTGCGCCGCCCGCGCGCTGCTGCTCCCCCGCCGGAATCCGGGCAAGCGCACCCCGCTGTGGCAGCAGCGCCAGCGCGCCTCGCAGCTCCTCCAGGTCGCGAGCGAGTTCGGGTCCTTCCCGATCGTGCTGGAGGCCGTCCGCGAATGTCTCCAGGACGTCTTCGACGTGCCCGGTCTCGGCACGCTGATGGGCGACATCGAGGCACGGCGGGTCCGGGTCGTCGAGGTCACCACGCCCGAGCCGTCGCCGTTCGCCCGGTCGCTGCTCTTCGGCTACGTCGCCCAGTTCCTGTACGAGGGGGACTCCCCGCTCGCCGAACGGCGGGCCGCCGCGCTGTCTCTGGACTCCCGCCTGCTGTCCGAGTTGCTGGGCCGGGCCGAGCTGCGCGAGCTGCTCGACCCCGAGGTGCTGGCCGGGCTCGAGGAGGAGCTGCAGTGGCGCACCCCGGAGCGCCGGCTCAAGGACGCCGAGGCCGTCGCGGACGCGCTGCGCGTCCTCGGCCCGCTCACCGACGAGGAGCTGACGGAGCGCGGGGCCGACCCCGGAGGGGCCGCGGAGCTCGGACGCGCGCGCCGCGCCATCCGGGTGCGTGTGGCGGGCCGGGAGCACTGGGCGGCGGTCGAGGACGCCGGCCGGCTGCGGGACGCGCTGGGCGCCGCCCTTCCGGTGGGCGTGCCCGAGGCGTTCACCGAACCGGTGCCCGACCCGCTGGGCGACCTGCTGTCCCGGTACGCCCGCACGCACGGCCCGTTCACCTCCACCGAGGCCGCCGCACGCTTCGGTCTCGGCACGGCCGTGGCCGACGGCGCCCTGCACCGGCTCGCCGCCGCCGGGCGGCTGGTGCAGGGCGAGTTCCACCCCTCCGGCATCGGCCAGGAGTGGTGCGACCCGGCCGTGCTGCGACGGCTGCGGCGACGTTCGCTGGCCGCTCTGCGGGAGGAGCTGGAGCCTGTTCCGCCTCCGGCGCTGGCCGCGTTCCTCCCGCGCTGGCAGCACGTCGGCGGCGGAGACCTGCGCGGGCTCGACGGGGTGGTCCGCGCCGTCGAGCAGCTCCAGGGTGCACCGGTCCCGGCCTCCGCGCTGGAGAAGCTGGTGCTGCCGAGCCGGGTGCGGGACTACTCCCCGGTCCTCCTGGACCAGCTCACCACGTCCGGGGAGGTGCTGTGGGCGGGTGCGGGCGCGCTGCCCGGCAAGGACGGCTGGGTCTGTCTGCACCTCGCGGACACCGCTCCCCTGCTGCGCCGGCCACCGCTGCCGCTGGAGACCTCACCGGTCCACCAGGCCGTGCTGGACACGTTGGAGGGCGGCTTCGGCCTGTTCTTCCGTCAGATCGCCGACCAGGTACGGGCCGTGCTGCCGGAGTGCGCCGAGGCGGAGCTGGTCACCGCCGTCTGGGATCTGGCCTGGTCCGGGTCGCTCACCAACGACACCCTCGCCCCGCTGCGCGCGCACCTCGGCTCCGGCCGTACGGCGGGCGCGACCGCGCACCGCGCCAAGCGGGCGGTGCCGCGCGGACGGTACGGCGGGCTGGGCGGCGGCGTGCGGGCCGCCGCACGGGCGGCCGGGGCGCCCCGCGGCGGGCCGCCCACCGTGGCCGGCCGCTGGGCGCTGCTCCCGCCGGCGGAGACCGACGCGACGCACCGCGCGCACGCCCTGGCGCACACCCTGCTGGACCGCCACGGCGTGGTGACCCGCGGTGCCGTGCAGGCCGAGGGCGTGGAGGGCGGCTTCGCCGCCGCGTACCGGGTGCTGTCCGCGTTCGAGGACAACGGCCAGGCCCGCCGCGGCTACGTGGTGGAAGGGCTCGGCGCGGCGCAGTTCGCCATGGACGGCGCGGTGGACCGGCTGCGTGCCGTCCACCAGGCGCGGGAGCGCGGCGCGGAGCCACACGGCACGGCGGCGCCCTGGGGGGAGGCGCCCTCGACGCGCCGGCGTGGTGACGACGCGCGGGCCGTGGTGCTCGCGGCGGCCGACCCGGCGAACGCGTACGGCGCGGCGCTGCCGTGGCCGGAGCCCCCCGACGGAGCCACCCACAAGCCCGGCCGCAAGGCGGGATCACTGGTGGTCCTCGTCGACGGGGAACTCCAGCTGTACATGGAGCGCGGCGGGCGGACCCTGCTCGCCTGGCCGGCGGGGCCCGACGCACCGCCGGAGGCGACCGAGCGGCTGCGTACCGCGGCCTCCGCGCTCGGGGACGCGGCGCGACGCGGCGCCGTGGGCACGCTCACCGTCGAACGGGTGAACGGTGGCGCCGCGCTGTCGTCGCCGCTGGGCGGCGTGCTGGAGGACGCGGGCTTCCACGCGACGCCGCGCGGCCTGCGCATCCGCGCCGCGTGACCCGCCCGTCCGGGGTGAACGCTGGGAGCATGGACGCATGCCCGAGGGAGACACCGTCTGGCGCACGGCGCGGTCGCTGCACACGGCGCTGGCCGGCGCCATGGTCGTGCGCAGCGACCTGCGGGTGCCGCGGCTGGCCACCGTGGACCTCACCGGGCGGCGCGTCCTGGGGGTCGTGCCGCGGGGCAAGCACCTCCTGACCAGGCTGGACGGCGGCCTGACCCTGCACTCGCACCTCGGTATGGAGGGTTCCTGGCGTCTTTACCGCTCCGGTGCCCGCTGGACCGGGGGCCCCGGCCACCGGATCCGCGCGGTGCTGGGCACCGACGGCGTCTCGGCGGTGGGCTACGCGCTTCCTCTGCTCGAACTGCTCCGCACGGCCGACGAGCCGCAGGCGGTCGGCCATCTGGGTCCCGACCTGCTGGGGCCGGACTGGGACCCGGACGAGGCGGCACGCCGCCTGTCGGCCGACCCGGCCCGCCCCCTCGGCGAGGCGCTCCTCGACCAGCGCAACCTGGCCGGCATCGGCAACGTGTACCGCTCGGAGCTGTGCTTCCTGGCTCGCACGGCGCCGTGGACGCCGGTGCGCCTCGGCCCGGACCCGCACCGTCTGGTGGAGGTCGCCCGGCGGCTTCTGGACGCCAACAAGGTCCACGGCGCCCGCAGCACCACGGGGAACCGGTCGCGGGGCCGGCTGCTCTACGTGTACGGCCGGGCGGGAGCACCGTGCCGCCGCTGCGGCACCCCCGTGCGGTCGGCGGAACTCGGCCCGTCGGGTGAGAAGCGCATCGCCTACTGGTGCCCGCGCTGCCAGCCCGATCCTTCCGCCTGAGCGGAGGGGCGGCTCCCGGCCGGCGGCAGGCCACGGGCGAACCGCCGCGCCGGGCGGCGTTCGGTGACGTGCACGGGCACCACGCTCAGGCCCCAGCCGCCCGCTGCCACGGACGCCTCCAGCGGCCCGCAGTCCTCCGGGCGTACGGCCAGCCGCCACGCCGCGTACCCCCACACGAGGGCGCAGGTTCCACAGGCCAGCCACCACAGGCCGCGGAGCAGGTGCGACGCCCGTATGCCCATGCACGTCCGCCTTCCGCACGGCTCGCGGCCGCCCGGCGTTCGTCGGCCGCGCCACCGATGGTCCCCCACGGCCGGCGCCCGCGCGACCACAGCGGCGGCGTTCCCGACACGGCCCCGGACGGTCCGGCGGCGCCCACGGCCCGCGCTGGAAAGCCGTGAGGCGCGCACCGAGCCCGCTGGGGCTGGTGCGCGCCTCACGGCACACGGTCCCGCACATCCCGGCGTCGGGGCCGGTGTGGCGGGCGCCGGCCGGTGTGGTCAGGCGGCGACGACGTCCACGGCCTCCGTGGGCGCCTTGATCGTGACGCGCTCCTCCGGCACGCCCGTCACCGAGGTGACGGACGGCATCCGCTCGACCGGGCCCAGCATCGGACGCATCGGCGCCGGTACCGTGTCGCTGGCGGCGGACTCGGCAAGCTCGGCGAGCGCCAGTTCGTCGCTGACCGCGCGCATGACCTCGGACATCCGCAGCTCGAGCGCGTCGCAGATGGACGACAACAGCTCGGAGGACGCTTCCTTCTGGCCTCGCTCCACCTCGGAGAGGTAACCGAGCGACACCCGGGCGGACGACGAGACCTCGCGCAGGGTACGGCCCTGGCGTTGGCGCTGCCGACGCAGCACGTCACCCAACAGGCGACGGAGCAGAATCATCGGTGCTCCTCCCTCTACAACGCGTGCCGTCTTCTGCGTTCCCCATGTCGCGGGCCGTCCGGCTGCCGTGTACACGGCCGGGCGGCCCACACCCTTCAGCCTCCACCGTACCCCCTCGGCCTGTGGCCGTGCGGGGAGCGATGTCGTGTTCACTCAGGGCTGCAAACATCCCGCAGCTCCCGGATGTTCCGTACCCTGCGGGGCCGTCGGCACGCCGAATCCGGCCGGTGGATATGTGCCGGCCCGCTTTCCCGGCGGTCCGGATCCCCCCGGTCAGGGGCCGCCCGTCTCCTCGTGCAGCAGCTCCAGCGCGGCGAGGACGGCGCCCTCCCGCACGTCCGCCCGGTCCCCGTCCAGCCGGCACTCCCGGGCACGGAGACGTGTCCCGGCCCCGGGCGGCTCCGGTGCACGGGGGTGGCCGGGACCGGCCACCGCCACGTAGACCAGTCCGACCGGCTTGCCGTCCTGCGGGTCCGGTCCCGCCACTCCGGTCGTGGCCACGCCCCAGTCGGCGCACATCACGCGCCGTACGCCCTCCGCCATGCGGCGTGCCACCTCCACGTCGACCGCGCCCCGCTCGTCGAGCAGGCCGCCGTCCACGCCCAGCACGTCGCGCTTGACGTCCGTCGCGTACGCCGTGACCGCGCCGCGGAAGGCACGGGAGGCCCCAGGGGCGGCCGTGAGGCGGCCCGCGACCAGACCGCCGGTCAGGGACTCGGCGACGGCCACGGTCTCTCCCCTCCGGACCAGCTCCTCCAGCAGCCGGGCGGCGACCTCGGGCGCGGACCCGGACCCCGCCGGTGCGGTCATCGGTTCTGTTCCCGCCCCGCGGCGGGGGACTCCCCCACCGGTGCGCCGCCGCCGTGTTCGCCCTGCCCCGCCTTCTCCGCATCGATGCCGGCCCGGCGCAGGACGAGGGCCTGCCGCACGTAGTCGAGGCCGGTGCCGACGGTCAGCACCACCGCCAGGCCCATCACCCACCAGCGCAGCGAGGCCAGCGGCCCGGTCAGTTCCAGGACGTACATGCCGACGGCGACGCCCTGGGCGAGCGTCTTCATCTTGCCGCCGCGGCTGGCCGGGATGATCCCGTGCCGGATGACCAGGAAGCGCATCAGGGTGATGCCGAGCTCCCGGGCCAGGATGACGACGGTCACCCACCACGGCAGGTCGCCGAGCGCCGAGAGGCAGATCAGCGCCGCACCCATGATCGCCTTGTCGGCGATCGGGTCGGCGAGCTTGCCGAAGTCGGTGATGAGGTTGTGGCGCCGGGCCAGCTCACCGTCGAACAGGTCCGTGATCATGGCGACGGTGAAGGCCGCCCAGGCGAACGAGCGCCACGCGGGATCGTGCCCGCCGTCCGCGAGCATCAGCAGCACGAAGGCGGGCACCAGCACCAGGCGCAGCATGGTCAGGATATTGGCGATGTTCCAGAGGCCGGCCTTGGGCACCGGCGTCGCCGGCCTGGGTTTCGCCACGGGACCACCGCCGGCTGCGGAGGCGGGCACTCCGGTCATCCGGTCGCCTCCTCGCTCTCGCTCGCCAGGGGCTCGGCGACCAGGTCCACTCCCTCGGTCGCCACCACCTTCGCCTCGACCATACGTCCGACCGCCAGGCCGTGGCACGAAGCGCCGGTGAGCAGCACCTGCCCGTCGGTCTCGGGGGCCTGGTGCGCGGCGCGACCGACCGGACCGTCGCCCTCCGGGCCGCCGCCGAGGTCCTCCACCAGCACCCGGACGGTCTCGCCCAGCCGTTCCTCGGCGCGCTGCGCGGTCAGTTCCTCGGCGAGGCGGGAGAGCCGCTCCAGGCGTGCGGCGACCACGTCGGGGTCGTGCTTCTCCTCGTATCCGGCGGCCTCGGTGCCGTCCTCGTCGGAGTAGCCGAAGACGCCGACGGCGTCGAGCCGGGCGGCGGACAGGAAGCGTTCCAGTTCGTCGACGTCGGCCTCGGTCTCGCCGGGGAAGCCGACGATGAAGTTGGAGCGGGCACCCGCGTTCGGGGCCTTGGCCCGGATGGAATCCAGCAGCGCGAGGAAGGAGTCGGTGTCGCCGAAGCGGCGCATGGCACGCAGCACGCCGGGGGCGGAGTGCTGGAAGGACAGGTCGAAGTAGGGGGCGACCTTGTCGGTGCCGGTGAGCACGTCGACGAGGTCGGGACGCATCTCGGCGGGCTGGAGATAGCTCACCCGGACGCGTTCGATCCCGTCGACCGCGGCCAGCTCGGGCAGCAGCGTCTCGAGCAGCCGGATGTCGCCCAGGTCCTTGCCGTAGGAGGTGTTGTTCTCGGAGACGAGCATGACCTCGCGGACGCCCTGCTCCGCGAGCCAGCGGGTCTCGGCGAGCACGTCGGAGGGGCGGCGGGAGATGAACGAGCCGCGGAAGGAGGGGATGGCGCAGAACGAGCAGCGCCGGTCGCAGCCGGACGCGAGCTTCACCGAGGCCACCGGGCTGCTGCCCAGGCGGCGGCGCAGCGGGGCCCGCGGGCCGGATGCCGGCGCGAGGCCGTCGGGGAGGTCCGACGGTGCGGCGGCCGCGGCGTCGGCGCCGTCGACCGCCTCGTCGGCGGGCGCGCCCGCGTCGCCGTGTCCGGGCAGCGCGACCCCGGCACCGGCCTGCTGGCGTGCGGCGGGGCTGACGGGCAGCAGCTTGCGGCGGTCGCGCGGCACATGGGCGGCGTGGACGCCGCCGGCGAGGATGGTGCGCAGCCGGTCGGAGATGTCGGTGTAGTCGTCGAAGCCGAGGACGCCGTCCGCCTCCGGGAGGGCGTCCGCGAGTTCCCTGCCGTACCGTTCCGCCATGCAGCCGACGGCGACCACGGCCTGTGTACGGCCGTGGTCCTTCAGGTCGTTGGCCTCCAGCAGGGCGTCGACGCTGTCCTTCTTGGCGGCCTCGACGAAACCACAGGTGTTGACGACGGCGACGTCTGCGTCCCCGGCTTCCTCGACGAGGTCCCAGCCGTCCGCCGCCAGGCGGCCGGCGAGCTCCTCGGAGTCCACCTCGTTACGGGCGCATCCGAGCGTGACAAGGGCGACGGTACGGCGTTCGGGCATGGCCTCAGCCTACGTCGTCCGGCGCGCGGCTCCGGCCGCGCCCTCGCGGCGGCCCGCACCCGGTCGTCGCCGGGTGCGGGCCACCGCGGTGCGTCAGCCCTGCTCGGGGTCGCCGCGGGTGTAGGTGACGCGCTCCACGGTGCCGACCTCGCCGAGCCGGTCGACCTCCTTGCCGTTGACCCACAGCTTGACGGCTCCGGCGTTGCCGAAGACCAGGTCGAGCTGCTCGTCGTCGGTGAAGGTCTTGGTGTCGCCTTCGCCCAGGACACCCTCGAAGATCAGCTTGCCGGTGTGGTCGGTGGCGGAGATCCAGCTGTTGCCGTCGTCGGCCTCCATCCGCACCGTCACCTTGTCGGCCGGGACGCCGGCGATGGCGCTCTCGGACGGCTCTGGCTCGGGCTTGGACGGCTTCTTCTGGTCGGGTTTGGCGTCGGGCTTGTCGCCGTCGGGCTTCTCGGCCGGTTCCTCCTGGGCGACCTGGCTCCCGTTGCCGCCCTCCTCCCCGGTGAACAGCGTGAAGCCGACGAAGCCGACGACGGCCACGATGGCGGCGACCATGGCCGCGGTCCAGTTGGGGCGGCGGGGCTCGGGTCGGATGCGTTCGGCCTCGAACAGCGTCGCGGCCGGAGTGGGTTCGGGACGCCCGCCGTGCTCGGCGTCGTACCGTGCGACCAGGGCGTCCGCGTCCAGCCCGACGGCACGGGCGAGCGTGCGGACGTGGCCGCGGGCGTAGACGTCGCCGCCGCAGCGGGAGAAGTCGTCGTCCTCGATCGCGTGGACGATGGGCGCCCGCACGCGGGTCGACGTACTGACCTCTTCCACGGTCAGCCGGGCGTCGATACGGGCCTGCTGGAGGGCTCGACCGACCGAGGGCCGGTCCTCTTCGGGGGCTTCGGGAGCGTTGCCGATGGACACGGGGGAGCCTTTCGAGCGTGTAGCCACCTGCTGGAGGTTCAGTCTAGGGGTGCTGCATTCGGGTCGGGCAAGCGGGCGGGCGGACGGTGTCCGCCATCAGGATGGGCATACCACCTGATGGTGGAACATGCAGCCGTCCCTCTTTCCGCTTTGACGTATCAACGCGGGAAACGGTTGCCCGAATCACCCTTACGAGTCAGTCTCCCCGCGGATGAGGGCCAGCACTCCGTCCAGTTCATCCGGTTTTACCAGAACATCCCGAGCTTTGGACCCCTCACTGGGCCCCACCACGCCACGTGACTCCATCAGATCCATCAGCCGGCCCGCTTTGGCGAAGCCGACGCGCAGCTTCCGCTGAAGCATCGACGTCGACCCGAACTGGGTCGAGACGACCAGCTCCGCCGCCTGGCAGAGCAGATCCAAGTCGTCGCCGATCTCCTCGTCGATCTCCTTCTTCTTCGACTGCCCGACGATCACGTCGTCGCGGAAGACCGGGGTCATCTGCGCCTTGCAGTGGTCGACCAGGCCGCGGACCTCGTCCTCGGTGACGAAGGCGCCCTGCATGCGCGTCGGCTTGCTCGCCCCCATCGGCAGGAACAGCCCGTCGCCCTTGCCGATCAGCTTCTCCGCACCCGCCTGGTCCAGGATGACCCGGCTGTCGGCCAGCGAGGAGGTGGAGAAGGCGAGCCGCGAGGGCACGTTCGCCTTGATGAGCCCGGTGACCACGTCGACCGACGGCCGCTGGGTGGCCAGCACCAGGTGGATGCCGGCCGCGCGCGCCAGCTGGGTGATCCGCACGATCGCGTCCTCCACGTCGCGCGGCGCCACCATCATCAGGTCGGCCAGCTCGTCCACGATGACCATCAGGTAGGGGTACGGCGCCAGCTCCCGTTCGCTGCCCTCCGGCGTCCGGGCCTTCCCGCTGCGCACGGCCGCGTTGAAGTCGTCGATGTGGCGGTAGCCGAAGGCGGCGAGGTCGTCGTAGCGCAGGTCCATCTCCCGCACGACCCACTGCAGCGCCTCGGCGGCCTTCTTGGGGTTCGTGATGATCGGCGTGATCAGGTGCGGGATACCCTCGTAGGCGGTCAGCTCGACCCGCTTGGGGTCGATCAGCACCATCCGGACCTCCTCCGGAGTGGCGCGGGCCAGCACCGAGGAGATCAGGCAGTTGATGCAGGACGACTTGCCGGAGCCGGTGGCGCCGGCCACCAGCACGTGCGGCATGGTCGCCAGGTCGTGGGTCACGTAACCGCCCTCCACGTCCTTGCCGAGCGCGACGAGCAGCGGCGCCTCCTCGCCGCTCGCCTGCGCCGAGCGCAGCACGTCGCCGAGGTTGACCATCTCCCGGTCGCTGTTCGGGATCTCGATGCCGACCGCCGACTTGCCGGGGATGGGCGAGATGATCCGCACGTCGGGGCTGGCGACGGCGTAGGCGATGTTCTTCGTCAGGGCGGTGATCTTCTCGACCTTGACCGCCGGGCCCAGCTCGATCTCGTAGCGGGTGACGGTCGGTCCGCGGGTGAAGCCGGTGACCGAGGCGTCGACCTTGAACTCGGTGAAGACGGTGGTCAGCGAGTCCACCACGTGGTCGTTCGCGGCACTGCGGGTGCGGCCGGGGCCGCCGCGTTCGAGCAGGTCGAGGGAGGGCAGCGCGTAGCTGATGTCGCCGGAGAGCTGGAGCTGCTCGGCGCGGGTGGGCAGACCCTCCTCCGTACGCGGCGGCTCGGGGTCCTTGGTGAGGTCCGGCACGGAGGTCCGTCCGGAGTCCTCGCGCGCAGTGCCCCGCGCGCCGGGCACGACGGCGCCCCGCTCCTCGGAGCGCCCGTCGCCGGAACCCGCGTGGCCGGAGCCCGCGTCGCCGGCGAAGGACTCCTGCTGTCTGCGCCGCCGCCGGTCGGACACCTCGTGGCTGAGGTCGGCGACCAGCGGCGAGGGCTGCACGCCGTGCAGCACGGCCCCGTCCAGTGAGGCGGCGGCAGCGGCGGCGACGTCCCACGCGGCCGACGAGCCGGCCTCCTCGTCCGCGCCGGACGGCACATCCCGTCCGGCGGCGTCGGCGTCCCGCGCCGCCGCCGCGGGACGCCTGCGGCGGCGGCGCCCGTCCAGCGCCTCCTGCTCCGCCAGGTCGGGCGACAGGTCCTTGCGCAGATCCTGCGCCGGGCCCGCGCGGCGGCCGGACACGGTCCCGTGGCCCTCTTCCGCGGCGTCCCGCTCGCCGTCCTCCGGCCGCGGAGTGACGACCCCCAGCCGCACGCCCAGCGCACGCAGCCGCTGCGGGATCGCGTTGACCGGCGTGGCCGTGACCACCAGCAGACCGAACACCGTGAGCAGCACCAGCAGCGGCACGGCCAGCACCCCGCCCACGGTGAACCCGAGTGGGGTGAAGGACCCCCAGCCGATGAGACCGCCGGCGTCGCGGAGCGCCTCCGAGCCGTCGCCCCGGGCCGGCGCACCGCACGCGGCGTGCACCAGACCGAGGACGCCGGCGACCAGTGCCGAGAGGCCGATGACGATCCGCCCGTTGGCCTCGGGCTTCTCCGGGTGCCGGATCAGCCGTACGGCCATGCCGCCGACCAGCAGCGGCACCAGCAGGTCCAGGCGGCCGAAGGCGCCGGTCACCAGCATCTCCACCAGTTCACCGACGGGCCCCTGCAGGTTCGACCAGGTGCCCGCTGCGACCACCAGTGACACACCGAGCAGCAACAGCGCCAGGCCGTCCTTGCGGTGCGCCGGGTCCAGGCCGCGGGCGCCTCTCCCCATGCCGCGCAGCAGCGCGCCGACGGTGTGGGCGACGCCCAGCCAGCAGGCGCGCACGAGGCGGTAGACACCGCTGGTGGGTGACGGAGCGGGCTTCGGCGCGGGGCGTCTGGCGGACGCCTTCTTCGCCGGAGCCTTCCGGGGTGCGGCCTTCTTCCCCGCTGCCGGGGCCTTCTTGGCCGCGGGCTTCTTCGCGGGCGCCTTTCCGGCGGCAGCCTTGCCGGGCGTACGTGAGGCCATGGTGGTGAGGTTACAGAAGTTGCCGGTCCGGGGCACGGACGCCCGGGAGGGCGGCGGGACGCCGACCGGGCGGGCTCACGGGCGCCGTGACGGCGCCTCAGCCGTACGGGAGCCCGCGGGTCCGCACGGCGGCGGAGGCGGTCAGTTCTGCGAGGGGAGCTGGGCGCCGGAACCCCCGGAGCCCGGCTCCAGGGCGTCAAGTGCCCTGCGCAGGCCGGTGAGTTTGCGTTCCAGGTGGGCGGCGGTCGCGACGGCGGCGGCGTCCGCCGAGTCGTCGAGCTGCTTTGACAGGGCCTCGGCCTGCTCCTCCACGGACGCCAGCCGGGCGGAGAGTTCGGTCAGCAGGCCGGTTCGGCCGCCCTCCTCCGCCGCCCCGGCGCCGTTGGCGGCCGCGCGGCCGCCGCCGTTGTCGAGCTGGAGGCGCAGCAGCGAGGCCTGCTCGCGGAGCTGCACGTTCTTCATGTACAGCTCGACGAACACGGAGACCTTGGCGCGCAGCACCCACGGATCGAAGGGCTTGGAGATGTAGTCCACCGCGCCTGCCGCGTAGCCGCGGAAGGTGTGGTGGGGGCCGTGGTTGATGGCGGTGAGGAAGATGATGGGAATGTCCCGCGTGCGCTCCCGGCGCTTGATGTGCGCGGCGGTCTCGAACCCGTCCATGCCGGGCATCTGCACGTCCAGCAGGATGACCGCGAAGTCGTCCGTCAACAGCGCCTTGAGCGCTTCCTCCCCTGACGATGCCCGCACGAGCGTCTGATCGAGCGCCGAGAGGATGGCCTCCAGCGCCAGCAGATTCTCCGGCCGGTCATCGACCAGGAGGATCTTGGCCTTCTGCACCATGGCCCGTCCTCCTCGTCCCGGCAGCCCACCGGTCTCCGCCCCACGGAGCGGCTCCGTTCTGCCGCCCGTCCTTGTGCCGGTCATGGTAGCCGCAGCCGGGCGGCCACCACACCCTGTCACCGTGATGTCACTGTGCACGCCAGCAAGAACGCGCGGGGGGACCGGAAGGTTCCCCAGCTTTACACGTTCCCACACATGGCCGACCACTTCACAACGGCCCCGCCCGGAACGAGAACGACGGCCGCCCGGTGCGGGACGGGTCCCGCACCGGGCCCGCCACCCCGCACCGTGTCACATCAACGCGCGTTCATCCACTGCGCCATGACCTGAAGGAGGTGGTCGGTGTCCACGGGCTTGGTGACGTAGTCCGACGCTCCGGACTCGATGCTCTTCTCCCGGTCGCCCTTCATCGCCTTCGCGGTGAGCGCGATGATGGGCAGCCCGGCGAACTGCGGCATCCGCCGGATCGCCGCCGTCGTCGCGTAACCGTCCATTTCCGGCATCATGATGTCCATCAGCACCACGGTGACGTCGTCGTGCTGTTCGAGCACCTCGATGCCCTCGCGGCCGTTCTCCGCGTACAGCACCTGGAGACCGTTCTGCTCCAGCACGCTGGTGAGGGCGAAGACGTTGCGGATGTCGTCGTCCACGATGAGCACCTTCTCACCGTGGAAGTCCGCTTTCGGTCCGGCGGCGACCAGGTCCTGGCCGTTGTGGCGCCAGCCGTCCGCGGTCTCGGTGTCGTCCTCCGCAGGCACGGTGCCCTGCTCGTCCGCCCCGGGGCCGCCCCCCGCCTCGGCCGCCTGGGGCTCCTCTCCGGCCGGCAGCGCCCGCGGCGAGGCTTTCGCGGCCGCCGCCTCACGCCGTCGCCGGACCAGGGATGCCGCGGCCCGCTCCGCCTCGACGGCGGCCGCGTCCTCCGCCGACCGGGCCGGCACGCCCTCCGCGGACCCCGGTCCCTCGGCAGGCGCCTCGGCGGCCTCGTGTCCCGCGGGGTCCTCAGTGGCCCTGGAGCCCTCGGCGGTGCCCTGCGCCGGTGAGGTCCCGGCAGGTTCCACGGACACCGGCTCCGGCGCCGCGGTGAGCGCGAGGGCCGCGTCGATCTGCGCGTACCCCTGCGGGGGCAACTCCAGCGGGTGCAGCGGCAGGTACAGGGTGAACGTGGAGCCGCGGCCGGGCTCGCTGGCGGCGTAGATCTCGCCGCCGAGGAGGCGGGCGATCTCCCGGCTGATCGACAGGCCCAGGCCGGTGCCGCCGTACTTGCGGCTGGTGGTGCCGTCCGCCTGCTTGAACGCCTCGAAGATGACGCGCATCTTGCCGGCCGCGATGCCGATGCCGGTGTCCGTCACGGAGAAGGCGATCAGCTCCGCGTCCGCGTCGCGCAGCGCGCCGTGCTCCAGCATCTGTTCCCGGATGGCGTTCGGCACGTCTTCCCGCGCGGAGCGGATCACCAGCTCCACGGCACCCGCGTCGGTGAACTTCACCGCGTTCGACAACAGGTTCCGCAGCACCTGGAGCAGCCGCTGCTCGTCGGTGTGCAGCGTCGCGGGAAGTTCGGGGGACACCCGGACGGAGAAGTCGAGCCCCTTCTCCGCGGTCAGCGGCCGGAAGGTGGCCTCGACGTAGTCGACGAGCTGGACGAGCGCGATGCGCGTCGGGCTGACGTCCATCTTGCCCGCCTCGACCTTCGACAGGTCCAGGATGTCGTTGATGAGCTGCAGAAGGTCGGAGCCGGCCCCGTGGATGGTCTCGGCGAACTCGACCTGCTTCGGGGAGAGGTTGCCCTCCGCGTTGTCGGCGAGCAGCTTGGCGAGGATCAGCAGCGAGTTCAGCGGGGTGCGCAGCTCGTGCGACATGTTCGCCAGGAACTCGGACTTGTAGCGCATGGAGACCGACAGCTGCTCGGCGCGCTCCTCGAGGACCTGCCGGGCCTCCTCGATCTCCCGGTTCTTGATCTCGATGTCGCTGTTGGTCTGCGCGAGCTGCGCCGCCTTCTCCTCGAGCTGGCTGTTGGACTCCTCCAGCGCCTTCTGCCGGCTCTCCAGCTCGCCCGAGCGCTCCTTGAGCTGCTCCGTCAGCTCCTGCGACTGGCGCAGCAGCACCTCGGTCTTGGTGTTGACGCTGATGGTGTTGACGCTGGTCGCGATGACCTCGGCGATCTGGCTGAGGAAGTCCTTCTGGATCTGTGTGAACGGCTGGAACGCGGCCAGCTCCACGACGCCGAGCACCAGGCCCTCGAAGATGACCGGCAGCACGATCACGTGCGCCGGCGGCGCCTCGCCGAGCCCGGAGGAGATCTTCAGGTAGCCGGGCGGCGCGTTCTCCACCAGGATGGTGCGCTTCTCCTCGGCGGCGGTGCCGATGAGCGACTCGCCCGGCCCGAAGGTGGTGGGCATGCCGCCCATGGAATAGCCGTAGCCGCCCAGCATCCGCAGCTCGTAGGAGGCCTGGCCGCCTTCCGAGGCGCCGATGTCGCCGGCGCCGATGCGGTCGGCGCCGATCCGGGCGTCCTCCGGGTCGCTGCCGGGCACCGCGACGAAGAACGCGCCGTGCTGCGCGGAGACCACCGGGGTCAGCTCGGACATGATCAGACCGGCGACGTCCTTCAGGTCGCGACGGCCCTGCATCAGCGCGGAGATCCGGGCCAGGTTGCCCTTGAGCCAGTCCTGGTCGGTGTTGGCCAGGGTGGTCTCGCGCAGGTTGGTGATCATGGTGTTGATGTAGCCCTGGAGCTCCAGGATCTCCCCGGCTGCGTCCACGTCGATGCGCACGTTGTGATCGCCGCGGGTCACCGCGGTGGCGACCTCGGCGATCGCGCGCACCTGGCGGGTCAGGTTCCCCGCCATCTCGTTCACCGATTCGGTCAGGTCCTGCCAGGTGCCGGCCACGTCGCGGACCCGGGCCTGACCGCCGAGCATGCCCTCGGTGCCCACCTCACGCGCCACCCGCGTCACCTGCTCCGCGAACAGCGACAGCTGGTCGACCATCGTGTTGATGGTCGTCTTCAGCTCCAGGATCTCGCCGTTCGCCTCGATGTCGATCTTCTTGGTGAGGTCGCCCTTGGCGATGGCGGTGGTGACCATGGCGATGTTGCGCACCTGACCAGTCAGGTTGGACGCCATCGAGTTCACCGACTCGGTGAGGTCCTTCCAGGTGCCGGCCACACCGGCCACCCGGGCCTGGCCGCCCAGGACGCCGTCCGTGCCCACCTCACGGGCCACCCGCGTCACCTGGTCGGCGAACGACGACAGCGTCGTCACCATCGTGTTGACGGTGTCGGCGAGCTGTGCGACCTCGCCGCTGGCCTCGACGGTGACCTTCTTGGTCAGGTCGCCGTTGGCGACCGCCGTGGCGACCTGCGAGATGTTCCGCACCTGGCCGGTCAGGTTGTTCGCCATCAGGTTGACGTTGTCGGTGAGGTCCTTCCAGATGCCGGAGACGTCCCGCACGCGGGCCTGGCCGCCGAGGATGCCCTCGGTGCCCACCTCACGCGCCACCCGCGTCACCTGCTCCGCGAACGACGACAGCTGGTCGACCATCGTGTTCACGGTCGTCACCAGGGCGAGGATCTCGCCCTTGGCGTCCACGGTGATCTTCTTCGACAGGTCACCCTGCGCGACCGCGGTGGTGACCTCGGCGATGTTCCGGACCTGGGAGGTCAGGTTGTTCGCCATGAAGTTCACCGACTGGGTGAGGTCCTTCCAGGTGCCGGAGACGCCCTTGACCTCCGCCTGGCCGCCGAGGATGCCCTCGGTGCCCACCTCGCGGGCCACCCGCGTCACCTGCTCCGCGAAGGAGGAGAGCTGGTCGACCATCGTGTTGATGGTCGTCTTCAGCTCCAGGATCTCGCCGCGGGCGTCAACGTCGATCTTCTGCGACAGGTCACCCCGCGCCACGGCCGTGGCGACCTGCGAGATGTTCCGCACCTGACCGGTGAGGTTGGACGCCATGCCGTTCACCGAGTCCGTCAGGTCGCGCCACACCCCGGCGACGCCCGGCACCTGGGCCTGGCCGCCGAGCCGGCCCTCGGTGCCCACCTCACGCGCCACCCGGGTCACCTGGTCGGCGAACGCGGACAGCTGGTCGACCATCGTGTTGATGGTGTTCTTCAGCTCCAGGATCTCGCCGCGGGCGTCGACCTCGATCTTCTGCGACAGGTCACCCCGCGCGACCGCCGTGGTCACCTGCGCGATCTGGCGCACCTGCGAGGTCAGGTTGCCCGCCATGAAGTTGACCGAGTCCGTCAGGTCCTTCCAGGTACCGGAGACTCCGTCCACCCGGGCCTGGCCGCCCAGCCGTCCCTCCGTGCCCACGTCGCGGGCCATCCTGGTGACCTGCTCCGCGAACGAGGACAGCTGGTCCACCATCGTGTTCACGGTGTTCTTCAGCTGGAGCATCTCGCCGGAGACGTCCACGGTGACCTTCTGCGACAGGTCGCCGTTCGCCACCGCCGTCGTCACCTGCGCGATGTTCCGCACCTGACCGGTCAGGTTGCGGAAGGCGGTGTTCACCGAGTCGGTGAGGTCCTTCCAGGTGCCCGCCGCGCCCGGCACACGGGCCTGACCGCCCAGCTCGCCCTCTACGCCGATCTCCCGGGCGACACGGGTCACCTCGTCACCGAACGAGCGAAGCTGGTCGACCATCGTGTTGACGGTGTTCTTCAGCTCCTGCATCTCACCGGAGACGTCCACGGTGACCTTCTGCGACAGGTCGCCGTTCGCCACCGCCGTCGTCACCTGCGCGATGTCCCGCACCTGGGCTGTCAGGTTGCGGAACGCGCTGTTCACCGAGTCGGTGAGGTCCTTCCAGATCCCCGCCGCGCCCGGCACCTGCGCCTGACCGCCGAGCACGCCCTCCGTGCCGACCTCGCTCGCCGCGCGCGTGACCTCGTCCGCGAACGTCCGCAGCGTCTCGGTCATGGCGTTGATCGTCTCGGCGAGCTGCGCGACCTCGCCCCGCGCGTTCACGGTGATCTTCTGCGACAGGTCGCCGTTCGCCACCGCAGTCGTCACCTGGGCGATCTCGCGGACCTGGGAGGTCAGGTTGCCCGCCATCAGGTTCACCGAGTCGGTGAGGTCCTTCCACACGCCCGCGACGCCCTGGACGCGCGCCTGGCCGCCCAGCTCACCTTCGGTGCCCACTTCGCGGGCCACCCGGGTCACCTCGGACTGGAACGAGGACAGCTGGTCCACCATCGTGTTCACGGTGTTCTTCAGCTCGAGCATCTCGCCGGCCACGTGCACCGTGACCTTCCGCGACAGGTCGCCCTTCGCCACCGCAGTCGTCACCAGCGCGATGTCCCGCACCTGCGCGGTGAGCCGGGACGCCATCGTGTTGACCGAGTCCGTGAGGTCCTTCCAGGACCCCGACATGCCGCGCACCTTCGCCTGGCCGCCCAGCTTGCCCTCGGTGCCCACCTCGCTGGCGACCCGGGTCACCTCGTCGGTGAACGCCGAAAGCTGGTCGACCAGCCCGTTCACCGTCTTGCCGACCTTGAGGAACTCGCCGCGCAGCGGCTGCGCCGGGCCGTCGGAGCCCTGGACCCGCAGGTCCATCCGCTGCTCCAGGTCGCCCTCGGCCACCGCC
This sequence comes from Streptomyces sp. CNS606, assembly GCF_000426325.1. Classification (NCBI taxonomy): domain Bacteria; kingdom Bacillati; phylum Actinomycetota; class Actinomycetes; order Kitasatosporales; family Streptomycetaceae; genus Streptomyces; species Streptomyces sp. CNS606. The sequence continues at coordinate 4,488 of NZ_AUFD01000009.1, read as the reverse complement.
GTCAGCACCCGGCCCACCTCGGACACCGGACGCACCAGGTCGTCTACCAGGGCGTTCGACGCGTCGACGGCCGAGCCCCAGGCGCCCTCGAAGGCCCCGTTCTCCAGCCGCTCGGTGAGCTTGCCCTCGCGGCCCACCACCCGGCGGACACGTGCCAGCTCGCTGGTGAGGTGCAGGTTGCGGTCCGCCACCTCGTTGAAGACGGCGGCGATCTCCGCCATCGGACCGTCCCCGGTCACGGTGAGACGCTTGCGGAAGTTCCCGTCCCGCATGGCGGTCAACGCGGTCAACAGTCTGTTGACAGCCGCGGCGTCCACCTCGAGCGTCCCGCTCTTCCGTGTGCGTCCGCCTTTCGCGCGTGTGCCGGTGCCACGCGCCGCTGCGCCAGACTCCACCGTGTCCCTCCCGAGGGTCGACCGCCGAAACGGGCTGGTGCTCCGAACCTTCCCAGTGTTTCACCCTGCCGGAACGAGGCGATAACAGTTCGGCAGCATGGCACACCACCGGGCCCGGGCGCCGAGTAGGGGGGAAACACCCCCGACCGGCACCCGCGCACCCTGCGAACGTAAGTAACCTGGCATCCGGCTGTCCAACGCCCCGCAGCACCGGGCCGGGGCGGTGGAGTGAGTGGAAGGCAACGGAGGGGCCTCGGGGAATGCCAGAGCAGAGCGCCGAGCAGGGGCGGACGGCGGCGATCGGTGCGCAGCGCACACCCGCGGACACGGGCAGCGAACAGAAACCTTCAGGGAGAGCAGTGATCACCGCACGAGCCGCGGCCACCTTCGAGCCCGTCGGCCGATCCGTCGCGGTGGCCCGCGGCTTCGTACGGGACACCCTCCAGGGCTGGGGCCTCGGAGAGATCGTGGACGACGCGGTCGTCCTCACCAGCGAACTGGTCACCAACGCCGTCATCCACGCCGGCACCTCCGCCGAGGTGATCTGCCTCCGCGAGGAGGACACCGTGCGCGTCGAGGTCGTCGACCACTACCCCGAGCGGGAGCTGCCGCTGCACGACGCCGGCCAGCCGCACGGCAACCCCGACCGCGAGGGCGGGCGCGGCCTGCTGCTGTGCGCCGCGCTCGCCTCCCGCTGGGGCGTCGACTACACGGCGGCCGACAAGCGCGTCTGGTTCCGCCTCGACCTGCCGGAGCGTCCCGTCGGCACCCGCGCCGCCGGCCCCGCCCTCCCCGACGCCGCCCTGCCGGTCGCCGCACACCGCGTGCACGTCGCGGTCATCCAGGTCGACCGCGGCGGCGCCGTCGGCTCCTGGAACGAGGACGCGACGGAACTCTTCGGCTACACCGCCGAACAGGTCGTGGGCAAGCCGCTCACCGACCTGGCCGCCTGGCCGCACACCCCCGGCACGGGCACCGGCATCGCCGAGGCCCTCCAGCTCTCCCGCTGGGAGGGGTCGTACGGCATGCGGGACACCGACGGCCGGACGGTCGCCGTCTACGCCTCGCACCTGCGCGTGCGCGACAGCGACGGCGAACCGTCCACCGTGTGCCTGCTCGTGCGGGACCACGAACGGGCCGTGCTCCAGTCCCCGCCGCGCGGACACGGCGGGGACGGCGACCGCCAGAACGGGCGGGAGGGCCAGACCGCGGACCCGTTCGAGGTGTTCATCGGCTCACCCGCCCCGGACGACCTGGACGGCCTGCTCCAGCGCACCGTGGAGCGCGCCCGCGACATGCTCGACGGCGACGCCGCCTACCTGCTGCTGGCCACCGACGACGAGACCGAACTCGAGGTGCGCGCCTCGACCGGGCTGCCCTCCGCGCGACAGCGGTTCGCCCGCGTCCCCGTCGAAGCGGGCAGCGGCCGCTACGGCTCGGCCCGGATGCCGTCGGTGCACGAGGACCTGACAGTCGTCCCCGGCGCCGTGCCGCTGCTGGAGGGCACCGGCATGCGGGCGGTGGTCATCGTCCCGCTCAAGGTCGAGGGCCGTCTCACCGGCTCGCTGGGTGTCGCCACCGAGTCGCCCGGCCGGTACACCAACGAGGAGGCACTGCGTCTCCAGTTCGCCGCCGACCGCATCGCCCTCGCCGTGGAACGGGCCCGGCTGACCGAACTGGAACGGCTGCGCCGGGGTTCGCTGTCCTTCCTCGTGGAGGCGTCCGACCTGCTGGCCGGCACGCTGGACCGCAACCAGACGCTCGCCCTGATGGCACAGATGACCGTGCCCACCCTGGCGTCCTGGTGCGCCGTCTACACGGTGGCCGAACCGGGCTCGGAACCCGCACTCTCCTACGTGCTGCACGAGGACGAGGAGCGCATCGACAGCCTCAAGGCCCTCCTCGGCAGGGTCGATCCCCCGGACCCGGTGCCCGCGCCCGGCGCCCGGCTGTGGACCGCCCCCACCGACACCGCGCACGGCTCCGCGCTGCGCACCTCGCTGCGCAGCGCGACGCTCGGCGGGGACGACAGCCCCGCCCCGGGCTCCGGACTCGCCACCGCCGCCGCCGTGGGCGGCGAGACCGTGGTGATGCCACTGGTCGCCCGCAACCGGGTCATCGGCATGCTCGTCCTCGGCAAGCCGACCGACGAACGGTTCCGCCAGGAGATCATCGAGCTGGCGGAGGATCTGTCCCGCCGCGCCGCGCTCGCGCTGGACAACGCGCGCCTCTACTCCGAGCGGACCGCGATCAGCCAGTCCCTGCAGCGCAGCCTGCTCCCCCCGGGCCTCCCCGAGGTCCCCGGCATGGAGGTCGAGGTCATCTACCGCGCCGCGGGCGAGGGCAACGAAGTCGGCGGCGACTTCTACGACCTCTTCGAGATCCGCGACGGCGGATACGGCTTCGCCATCGGCGACGTCTGCGGCACCGGCCCGGAGGCCGCCGCCGTCACCGGCCTCGCGCGGCATGCGCTGCGTCTCCTCGCCCGCGAGGGCTTCGCCGGCCCCGCCGTGCTGGAACGTCTCAACGCCGCGATCCTCGACGAGGGCGCCCGCAGCCGCTTCCTCACCCTGCTGTACGGCGAGTTGTGGCCGCAGCCGGACGGCGGCGCCCGGCTCGAGGTGGTGTGCGCGGGTCACCCGCTGCCGCTCCGCCTGCGACCGGACGGCACGGTCGAACCGGCGGCCGAACCGCAGCCGCTGCTCGGCGTCATGGAAGACCTGGAACTGTACGAGCAGCACGTCGTGCTGGAGCCGGGAGACGTGATGCTGTGCGTCACCGACGGGGTGACGGAGCGCCGGGAGGGCACCCGCATGCTCGGTGACGACGGCCTCGCCGACGCGCTCTCCACGTGCACGGGACTCACGGCCGGCGCCGTGGCGGCGCGCATCATGCGCACCGTCGAGCACTTCGCCAGCGTGCCGCTCTCGGACGACATGGCGATCCTGACCATGCGCGCTCCCGGCTGACGGGCGGGAACGTCGCCGGCTCTCCGGTACGACGAAGGGCCTTCACCGCGCGCGGTGAAGGCCCTTCGTCGTGGAGCCCCAAAACGGAATCGAACCGTTGACCTTCTCCTTACCATGGAGACGCTCTGCCGACTGAGCTATTGGGGCGCGTCGACGTCGTCGATCATACCTGACGGCACCGGGTGCTCCGCACCAGGAGGAGGCCCGCGAAGATCGGCCGGAGTCAGCAGGCGGGCTCCAGCAGCAGGCCGCCCAGCGCGTTGCAGGCCGCGACGATGCGGTGGAGCTCACGCTTCGTCAGGGACGCGTGCAGGGGCAGGGCGAGACACGTGTCGGCTGCCTCCTCCGCCGCGGGCAGACGTACACCCGGAGGGAATCCCGGCGTCCGGTGCACCGGCGCCTTCACCGGTACGTGGCACTCCACCCCCTTGGCCCGCAGGGCGTGCAGGTAGGCGTCGCGGTCCGGCCGTCCGTTCCCCGGTACGCGCACGACGTACGCCGAGTAGGCGTGCTGGGCGCCACGAGCCGTGACAGGGGTGACGACGCCGCGGAGGCGGGCGTTCAGTTGGGACGCGTTCCGGCGGCGTGCGGCGAGTTCGAGCGGTGTGGGTCCGGCACTCTCGGCGGCGTCGCGGCCGACGGTCACGAGCCGGGCGCGGTGGCCGGCGACGACCGACTCCAGCCGGGCCGTGGGCGCCGGGTGGCCGAACAGGTCGACGGCGGCGACAGCGCAGGTGCGTGAGGTCAACGCTCCTGCGACGCTCTCCGGATCGATGCAGTAGGTGTGCGGATCGATGTCGACGACGACCGGTACCGCGCCCAGGCGGCGTACCTGCTCGGCGGCCTCGTCCCCGCCGAACCCCGGGAGGATCACCTCGTCCCCGGCGACGACGCCGGCGTCTCTCAGTTCGTTCCCCATGCCCGGCATGGTGGTGCGTGGACGTGAACTCCGGGTGACGGAACGCGAAAAAGCCGTGGGCCCCGATCCAAAATCGGGGCCCACGGCTCTCAATGATTGTTCGGCGGCGTCCTACTCTCCCACGAGGTCCCCCTCGCAGTACCATCGGCGCAATGAGGCTTAGCTTCCGGGTTCGGAAAGTAACCGGGCGTTTCCCTCACGCTAT